>DAOWMX010000194.1 GCA_030642885.1 Anaerolineales bacterium
GATCGTCGGTTCGCAGAAGAAGCCTTTCGCAAAGGAACCTTCGGTGATGACTTTACCGCCCGTGAGGAAAGCCCCTGCTTTTGAGAGTTCCTTCGTGAACTTCTTAAAATCGTTATAGACACCTTGGTTGATCACAGGACCCATGAAGACTGTTCGATCCGTTGGATCACCGACGGCGATTTTGCGGGTGATTTCAGCCACTCGCTCAACCAACTGCTTATAAACCGGCCGTTCAACGTAGATACGGGAGTTGGCGGAGCATTTCTGTCCCTGCAGCCCAAAGGACGATCGTACAATCCCGGCAGCAGCGCGCTCAATATCGGCGTTCTTAGAGACGATCGAGGGGTTCTTGCCGCCCATTTCGAGAATCGTCGGGCGCGGGTATTTGCCATTAGCGAACGATCGGAAGATGTTCATTCCGACGTCGAATGAGCCCGTGAAAGTGATGCCATCCACATCCGGGTTGTCGATGAGGGCCTGGCCGAGTGTTGAACCGGGACCGGTCACGAAATTCAGAACGCCATCCGGGATGCCAGCATCGCGGAAGCATTCCGCCAGCAAACGGACTGTCCAGGGGGTGTCTGTGGCCGGTTTCATGACCACGGTGTTTCCGGCAACAAGCGCTGCACCGACGGGGCCGCCGGTGAGAGCTGCCGGGAAGTTGAATGGGCTGATGACGACCCAAACCCCATAGGGGCGAAGATGCGATGTGTTTGAAGGCTTGAACCCCTTCAATGGATCGGTGCCCATCTTGACTTTGAAGCCTTCGTTGGCCTCCATTTGGTCGCACGCGTAGCGGATGAGATCCGCCGCTTCGGCGATATCGCCGAGCGCTTCCATACGGTTTTTGCCCACTTCGATGGAGATGACTGCTGCGATTTCATAGACACGTTTATCGATCTGTTTCGCCGCCTTTCTCAATAATTGAAGGCGCGATTTCCATGATCTCCTTGACCAATAGGGGAACGCTTTGCGGGCTGCGGAGATCGCTTGCTGGGCGTGGCTGGGGCTGCCCTTTTGGAAGGTGCCGAGCAGCCAATCCTGATTGATTGGGGAACGGTCTTCGAACTTGTCCCTGGAGCGCACATCCTTGCCGTTGATGAGCATGGGATGATCTTGCCCAAGATTACTCGTAACTTTTTTAAGCGCCCGCTCGTACTTTTGATGCAGCAATTCTGGCGGGTTGTACATCGTTGCATAGGTCAACTTAAACTCAGTGGGTGATTTAGTTGCTTTCTTACTCTTCTTCTGTGCCATGCCGTGGGACTCCTCGATGTGTGCGGGGTGTTTATATCGAAAGTATAGCCTGCTCATTCGCCGTCGTCAAAAGGGCGTTGTATACTGAATATATATCCTACGGTCGGATAACTGGAGCGACCGCTGTGTGCCAAAGGGCAAAACCACTTGACATGGGTAGAGGAGAGTATATATGCTGCGGGCGGGGAACATATCCCCGCAGCTTGGGCTGATTTTGCCGATTCAACCGGCATTGGCGCCATCCTGCATCTCTCTGGCGGGGGACCAAAACCGTTTATGGGTCCAACGCCGCGGCGCTT
Organism: Anaerolineales bacterium; assembly: GCA_030642885.1. Taxonomy (GTDB): domain Bacteria; phylum Chloroflexota; class Anaerolineae; order Anaerolineales; family E44-bin32; genus E44-bin32. Next base: position 1,557 of record DAOWMX010000194.1, read on the forward strand.
CCTCTGGTTAATGGTCGAGGATGAAAAACTGGCCGGAATGGAGGACCGCAGGTTGGCCGCGGAGTTCATCCAAGCCTCATTGGAAGCGGGCGAGAAGGTTCTATTGCACAGCACTGAAGGGCGACACCGTACGCGTTGGGCATATGTGGCCTATGGTATTTATGTGGGGCGCAGGCTTTCGCGGGTGTTGCGGGAGGCGGCAGAAAAACCCTGGCTCGCGCCCTATCACACGGATCGTGACCTGTGGAGAGCCTTTCAGGAGTACTCGAAGGCTTTGCGATTAAATTGAAGGTTAGTTATTCGGGGTAGACCCGAGAGGAAGGGAAGGACATGCTTTTCACTGACGCAGTCTTCGTGGGAATCGACCCAACGGCGGGCAAACAGCCCATCCAATATGCGGCGCTTGACCGCGATCTACACCTGATCGCATTGGATCAGGGAGATCTCGAGTCTGTGTTAGCGTTTGTGGCGTCGTTGGAGTCGGCTGTGGTTGCTGTCGATGCGCCGCAGGGACCGAGCCGAGGTTTAATGGCTCAAGCGGATATCCGCCGGCGATATAACTTGCGCCTGGAGGGGAAGACCTGGACGAAGTGGCGGGTTTGTGAGTATGAACTACGCAGGCGTAATATTCGCTTGTACAACACGCCGGAGAAAGAAGAAGACGCCAAAGCTTGGGTTCGAACCGGTTTTGAGATCTTCCGTCGACTGGAGAAGATCGGCTTCAGGAAGAATATTCTCGACGAAAAATCCGACCGCCGAGCGATTATAGAAGCGCGTGCGCATTCCGGGTACACAATTCTTCTGGAGAGAAGACCTTTCCTGAAGCGAACACTAGAGGGGAGGCTGCAGCGGCAGCTCGTGCTCTATCTCGAGGGACTCGATATCTCCAACCCCATGTACGCATTAGAAGAAATCACCCGCCACAATCTACTCAGTGGTCACCTGCCGCTTGAGCGGCTTCATTCCTATGAAGCTCTTGATGCGATGATGGCGGCCTATACTGCATACCTTACGGGCCTCCACGCAGAGCGCGTCAGTCAAGTCGGGGAACGGGAGGAGGGGTTGATCACACTTCCCGCGAGTGAATTAAAGGATTTCTACCAGTAATTCGAACAGCAGAATTATCTCGGGCTGGTTATAAGTTGCGGATGTTGTCGTCCCGCACCTGCACTACCCAAATGGTCGAGCGATCTTGTGAGACGCATTGAAGGCGGGAATAACTTAAAAATAATTCAGCTGATTAATTTGCGTTCCCCCGAGATCTGAAATTCACTGGAACCTGTCGGTGGGACTGAGCATCTGATGTTTTTATGCGCCCCGAGGAGTAAGGGTGTATGGTCGCAGCAGGTAAATCCTCTATTAGGGGGTGGTGTTGTTTCCACCTTCCGGGGGTGAGTCTGCGCGGGCAATCCAGCTGGAGGACTGAACAAGTAATAAATAGGCAGCCAGGATATCTGGCTGTCGTTTTGGTTTACACGTGTTCGTCCACATTCGTTCGTATGCTGCTGACCAGTAGCCATAGCCGTAAAGAAAAGTATAACCAGTCAATGCAGAGGATTGCTTGCAATGGAGTCAAACCATGGCACAGGAGCGTGACGCCTGGCTCGAGGGTACCAGCGGTGAGCTGGTTGGCCGCGAGTTCAAACTAATCGAGGAAGAAACAGTCGTAGGGCGCAGTAAGGAATCGCAAATACAGATTCTGGACCCCGGAGCCTCGCGCGAACATGCCGTGATTCGATTCTCCACTGGAGGCTGCGCAATCGAAGATCTCGGTAGCACGCGAGGCACTTATGTAAATGGCGAGGTTATTCAATCCGCTGAGCTCAAGGATGGCGATACGATCACTATCGGCGATACAAGTTTCCGCTTTCATTACGAACCCGACAATGAATCTGCGCCTACGGTAATGGCTGATGAGGACGCCATCGCTACAATGATGGGGCCGCCCGAGATGTTAATTGCCGAGGAGGGCGAATCGCGGTGCGGGCAATGTGGCGCAGCGTTGCGAGCAGAAGAAAAATTTTGTGGGCAGTGTGGCGCGCCGCGATCAGCCGATGAGAAACCGCGTGTTGATGACGGTGTGCCACCAGCCCCAGAGCCGACACGCCGGGCAAGCGCAATGCTCGAGGGGGCCCCTCCAGCAGTAACACCACTAGGACCGCCGCCAACACACCCATCAACGGCAACCACAAGCCCAACCTCAGGGGGAATTCCCTGGAAGTGGATCATCATCGTGGGCGGAGGATTTGTGGTCCTGGCGATTGCGATCGCGGCAACGGCCCTCGCTCTAGGTTTTTTCGGCGAAGAAGAACCAGAGAGCATCGCGGCTATTCCCGATCCTACAGAAACCCAATCGACATCGATTATAGATACGACGGAATTGATCGTTCCTACGGCGATTTTCACCCCGCTCATCCCACCGACGCTTACCCCGACGACTGAGGTTGTCGAGCTTCCCACCCCACAACCTACAGAAGCACCCGCTCCATCGGGAGTCACCCTTGGTGGAGCGAGTCAAATTGCCTTCGCTTCCAACCGTGGGGGTCGACCGCAGATCTACTTGATTAACGTCGACGGTAGCGACGAACGCCAACTCACGGATCTCGCTGCGGGGGCGTGCCAACCTACCTGGTCACCCGATGGGATGCGGCTGGCGTATACGTCCCCGTGTAACGCCAATCGCGACGAATACTTGGGATCTTCGGTTTTCGTCATGAATGTGGATTCGCAGGATGTCCCTTCCGAACCGAGCTTACTTGTAGTTACGCTGGGCGGTGGGGACTACGACCCGGACTGGTCGTATGATGGTCTTCGGCTGGCCTTCACCTCCTGGCGCACCGGGCGACCGCAGATTTTCACGATCGGCGTCGATGGGCAGGGCTTGCGAAACGTCAACGACGACCTTGCTTTCAATTGGTCTCCGAGCTGGGCGCCTGACGGTTCTCAGATCGCCATCCTAAGTGGGCGAGGGGGGCAGGAAGAGATATGGCTTGTCCCCGACGATGGTGGGGAGGAGAAAAGATATACCCACAGCGATGGCCAGGATATTGCTCGACCCGATTGGTCTCCCGATGGCGGCACGATTCTCTTTGAGAAAGTGATCGGCAATATCCCCCGACTGGTTGCTATATCCGTCGCCGATGGTGGGGTGCGCGAGATCCAGATCTGC
>DAOWMX010000282.1 GCA_030642885.1 Anaerolineales bacterium
GAACTGAGGCGGGTCAGTAGCGAGCTGGTCGATGTCAAAGAGGAGTTGGCTCGTGAGGTTGTTGGCAATACTGTGTACGATGATGCAGGGAACCCTGTCCAACAGGTTGGAGTCATGCGAGATATCACCGAACGCAAAGGACAGGAAGCAGAAAACCGCTCGTTAATGCTCTTGCTCGACACGATAGATAGCGAATGTTTCATCAAGGATAAAGATGGCATTTATCTCTACATCAATAAGGCCTATGAACAACAGTTCGGTGTTCGTAAGGAAGATGTAATCGGCAAGGATGACACCTTTGTATTCGAGCCCGATACCGCAGCGCACCTGCAGGAAACTGACCGGCGTCTTATGGCCTCGAAGAAAAAGGAAGTGATTGAAGAGGTCGGGATCGTCCATGGGAAATGCGTGACCTACCTCACGAGCAAAGCCCCGTTGTTTGATGAAAACGGAGAGGTTTTCGGGATATGTGGGGCAGGGATCGACATCACCGAAAAGAAAAAGACCGAGGATGCATTGCACGAAAGCGAATATCGCCTGAGAGTGGCGCTGGATGCTTCTCAGGCTGGTTGGTACGATACAGATCTCACAACGGGAAGTTCTGTGTGGGATGAGAGGACCATCCGTATTTGGGGCCAGGATCCGGCCACATTCACGACCAGCGTGGAATATGCTCTGGATGCAATCCATCCCGAGGACAAAGCATGGTTCCATCCGCTTTTTTTTGCAGCCCTTGAATCCGATACCCAGGACCTCGACGCAGAATATCGCATCTTGTGGCCTGACGGACAGGTTCGCTGGAAGAGAGATCAATTTCACATTTTCCGGGACAGCGATGGCAAGGCAATACGCTTCATCGGCGCTACCGTCGATACCACGGAGCAGTACGAGTTAGAACAGGCGCTGCGTGAGTCGGAAGAGTTGTATCGCAACTTAGTGGAGCAAATCAGCGACGCTCTTTTCACCCTTGAAGTCGACGGAACCATCAAGTACATCAGTCCTGCTATCGAGGCCATTCTCGGTTATGCGCCTGATGAAATGACAGGACTCACAGCGTTTGATTTCATTACACCAGATGAACATGATCTTGTCAGAAGCAGATTGAACATGTTGGGCGCTGGCGAATTCCCACGCTTCGGCGAGTATCAGGCTTTGACCAAAGCGGGAGAAAAACGCTGGATACGCATCTCCAGCCAGCCCATCGAGGAGAATGGCCGGATCACAGGCATTCGCGGCGTGATGACCGACATCCACGATCAGAAAATCGCCGAAAAGCAACTTGAACAGGCAGCCGTGCTGGCTGAGCGAGAACGTCTGGCCCGGGACCTGCATGACGCCGTCACCCAGTCCCTGTTTATGGCCACGGCCACGGCTGAGGCGTTACCCAGGGTATGGCAGCGTAACCCGGAACAGGCCCGAAGGGCCCTGGAAGAACTGCGTTTACTCACGCGGGGCGCTCTGGCTGAGATGCGCTCCTTGCTTTTGGAGTTGCGTCCGGCCAGTTTCGCTGAACAACCCCTGGGTACGTTGCTACGGCAGTTGACCGATGGTCTGGCAGCTCGCAGCCGCATACTGATCACAACCACAATCGTGGGAGAGTGTCTCCTGCCGGATGACGTGCAGATGGCTTTGTACCGCATCACTCAGGAGGCGCTCAACAACACCATTAAACACGCCGATGCCAGTCGGGTCCTCGTTAGCCTGCAATGTGAAGATGAGCAAGTGTTGTTGCTTGTCAATGATGACGGCATAGGATATGATCCGGAAATCGTCGTCGCCCATTTCGGTTTGGAGAACATGCAGGCCCGCGCCCGTGACATTGGCGCCGAGATCCACTTCAAATCCAGCCCGGACAACGGCGCCGAAATTACGGTCACATGGCAACCGCGTGGAAACATGAAGCCGGCGAATTCTGTGCCGGACCAGTAAGGATAATCCTCTGTGAGCGGATCAGCAACGTATCAGACCATAGAACAGAGCACCCCCATTAGCGTCCTGTCCGTCGACGACCACGAGATCGTTCGTCAGGGCATGGCATTCCTCTTGCTGCCCTTCGAAGACATCGAAGTGGTGGGCTCCGCTCGCAGCGGTTCTGAAGCCCTGGAGATGTGTGAAGAATTGCAACCAGATGTGGTGCTCATGGACATGGTCATGCCGGAAATGGATGGCCCTATCGTCACCCAGGCCATCAAGGAACGGTTCCCTGACGTGCAGGTCCTGGTTCTCACCAGTTTTTATGACGAGACTTTGGTGTCGCGAGCGATGCAGGCGGGCGCGATTGGTTATTTGCTCAAGGGCGTCTCCATCGACGAGCTGGCAGAGGGCATTCGTTCGGCCTATGCCGGTAAATCCGTTATGGCCCAGGAAGCGATGCAAGCCCTGGTTCGAGCCTCTCAGACGGGGCGGGGTGTAGGTGATGATCTGAGCGAGCGGGAAAGGGAGGTGCTGGCACTGCTGGTCGAGGGAAAAACCAATAATCAGATCGCCGAGGAATTGGTGATCAGTCTGCCCACGGTGAAAACTCACCTGCGGAATATTTACGGCAAACTTGGCGTAGCCAACCGGGCGGAGGCCGCTTCCCTGGCCGTCAGGCGCAACTTAGTTCCTCCCGCCTGACCATAGCCCACCCCAATCATACTTTCGGTTGATTGAAAGATCATCCTTTAAGATGCTTCTTCTGCTTGATGCAGGAGGGGCGTTTTTCGCGTACACTGGAAGATACTTGATCTCAGTCGGGCGCGAGTATCATGGTCGAATTGGGCACGGGTGAACCGCAACCGCGCCGTTTCTTCTTTGATCTCGGTAACGGCAGTGTGGAGAACGCGTCGGCCAAGCAGGCGCCTCCGGCATTGATTAACGACCCCTATCATCACCCACCTCCATGCGGACCATTACGCCGACCTACCCTCGCTGTAAGGGTTTATATCGCCGAAAACCCGGAGCGGCGCGCTGTGCCGTGAGTGGTCGGCCGCCGGACGGATGTGACTCTGGGCGAAGCATGGGGTGAGACAACGCCCCAAATCGTCGCCATTGGTGCGCCGGGCAGTATCAACCCGGAGGCACTGAAACTATCTCGACTCGATGAAAGGAGTATTTTCATGTTTATCATTGACCAATTCCCCTTATGGTTAGTCTATTTGCTGACAGTGGGATTATTCCTCTTAGCCGCCGAAATTGGCTTTCTCGTCGGGACCTGGATGCATCGTCGGAATCCTAACCCCAAAAAGGGGCCGTCAAC
>DAOWMX010000214.1 GCA_030642885.1 Anaerolineales bacterium
CTGGACCTGACGGATTCGGTCTGTCACGTTCGTTGCTGACGCAACGCCCGCGCCAGACCTCTCCGCAGGTCAGCGCGGACGTTGGGCCTCATATGCTGCCTCGTGCCACCGGAGCGTCTCTAATCATGGGTTCAGGGAAATAATAACACAGGAGCAGGACATACCATGAATCACTGTGCCGTTTTGGCTAAAGAGTGGATGCCCTGTTCTACGTTTGTCTTCGGAAGCACTGGTGAGCGCCTTGTGGATTCTACCAACCGCAAACTGAAAACAGGACAACAAATTGACTGAAGAATTCAGTGAACCAGATTGGGATAAATTTAATGCCTTCTTTGCCGAACGCATGCGATGGGCGAATCTGTCTGTAACCATCGAAGAGATTACAAAAGAAAACAAGTCGCTTATCCACGATCTTAATAGATACGATCCAACCGTTGCCGTTCCCCTCCTGGCAAGTCTCTTAACACTCCCGAAATACCAGTCGCATTGTATTCGGCTTGAAATTCTCGTTGCTTTAGCCGTGGCGCACTGCCGCGGTCGGAAGAAGGCGAATATCGGCCAAGCCGTTCGCTGGTTCTTCCAGATCGGCAAATCGCAATGCGTGGTGGGTGAAGATCAGGCTGAAGATGTCTTTGTCTCCTTAGTGCAGGATAGGAACGGAGACTACCGGCTTCTCGAAGGTGCCTGGGAGGCCGCAGGCTTCTATACTCAGCGTGTTCTCGACCTAATTGCGACGATGCCCGACGCCGGACAATTCGGGCAAATCAAGAAGAGCGTCCGCGCGCTGCTCGTAATCTCCGACATGGTCTGCGAGAAAGCCGGGCTGCACCGCTATCAGCTCGGCTCTGATGAACATTACTCGACGTTATCAACGCAGATACTCCCAGGACGCAACGCCCTAATATCTCGTGTGACGATCACCTTTGCTGAGCTCGATGAACGCGGCATCACATCCGACGATATCGAGCCATTCCTCTTGCATCCGCAGATGCGAGAGGATTTACCTGCGCAGCAGATCGGCCTCACCTGTTTGGATCGCTGCCCGCTGATTGTGCATGGCGCGAAGCATCTAACTGTCGCGCTCCCCTCAGCACTATCCGTTGCCGTGCGGGACTATGCGATCGCAAGTATCATCGAAGGCGGATTGGCTGAAACCTTCGATGGCGTGCTTGCTCGGAATTATTCGAAACTATTCTTCGACACGCCCTTGCTCGGCGGTCCAATGCGAGCGCCGGTCCATTGGAAGAAGTCAGGTGCGCACCGATGGTCGAATTTCTACCTCAAGGTTGATGAGGGTTACTTCATCTCATTCCACCTCTTTTTACCGTCGGTGCAGACGCATCCCGATGGTGGCTTTAAGGGCGTTTATCGAGATGAAGGCGCCCTGACCGAAGCGCTGCAAGCCTCGATCAATGAGGTTCTCAAGCATTTCGAAGGGCAGGACGATTTCAAGGAGGGGCTCGTCGTTCTCGTCGGCTGTGGCTGGGGTAAAGGTTATGCCACCCAAGTTATCGAGCTGGATCACCCGCATTGGCGTTTCGAAAGCATGTCCGCGGCTGACCTCGTGCGACTCAGTTGGCTTGGCGACATGAATCCCGGCTACTTCTGGTGCATCCAAGACGGGCTGGAGGCTGTCGGGAAAGCTGGAGTCCAGATCGTCAATCCTAGTGGAATCTTGAACCTGATCGGATGGATACGCAGCAACAACGGCCACCTCGTGCCACATGCGCAGCTACCGGAGGGTGAGATTTCGCCAGAACGGCCCTTGATGCTCAACCCGCCCCTCAACCTTCTTCGGCAAGTGCGCGCTGACGCCGATCATGGTTACGACCGCCACCGCACACTTGATAACACCGGAACTTGGCACGACGTTCAACATGTCTCGCCGAACCCGTTCTTCAGTAGCGAAAGCGAGCGACGGGTCTATGCCTCCATGGATGACGTGCGCGGCAGGACGCTTACGTCCGTGTACGAAGGCGCACTCCAACTCTGGATGTCCGTTGCCGCGCCCAACATTTCCAAAAGAGAAGTCGAGTACCGGCTTTGGGAAATGGCGGGTGAATGGCTGCATCGCATCGGCAATGTTCTTGATGAGCGTGGCGAGGCTACGGCCGAGATGCGTAATCTCAAGGTCTATGTTGAGTTCCGTGACGGTGACCCACAAAAAGAAGAGGGAGATAAACCATCTATCGAAGATCTTTTCCCGCTCTGTATAATCGAGCCCCACAACGAGCCTAACGCTTGTAAAGCCGTCTTCCAAGCCGGATTTCTGTCTGGCTTTCGCATCGCTGAGAACGTTGCCGAGCGCCTCTTTGTTAGCACCCTAGCGCGGGCTTATCTGCATCTCCTTGGCGTAGAAGATTGCGATGGCGAGGCTGAGGCGGTTGAGGCCCTTGTTGTCCCGAATAACGATGCACGCAGCTTCCATTTCTTTCACGCTCAGCAATTCATGGATTATGTCCGGGATACGCTACCAAAAGAGCTCATTGCTATCGATCCGGTAGATGATGCCGCTACGAAAATCGGTCTTGGTTGGCGTGTCCTTGAAAAAGGCCAGAGCAACAAAATCGAAGGCAGAGAAGCATGTACGGGTTTTCTTCGGAAGGTCGTCAATGCCTTGTTGGCAGAAATCTTCGAGGCACTCAAAGCGTTTGACCGGCTTTCAGCACTAACGCGCCTTGTGGCCAATTGCGAGAAAGCAAATGCCAAGACAGACCATTGGAAGCGGACATCTGCGGCTGTCCTCGGCCTGCATGGCGATCAGCCCGGCACTGTCGATCGCTATGTCGAGCAGGCGTCGAAGTTTGCTGGTGCCAGTATCGCAAGCCGTATTCTGACTGAGATCGCCTTGTGCGTCTGTCCGGCTGAAGGCGGCACCCAACTTTCGTATATCGAGCTGAGTAAGTTGATCGCGCGCGCTGCCTTGGTGGTACGTATTGGCGGTCTCTCAGACGCGATCTATTATAACGCGCTCACTCCAGAACTCAAAATCTCGCCTTTGGGCGACATCCTTTTTCTCGATGAATTTGGGCACTTGGTGGTTGAACCTATGCTGGCCCGCGTGATTGGGGAAAGTTTCATTGCCAATGCCCCTTTGCAGAGGAGAAACTATGAAGATCCCAGAGTTGTCCCCGAGGCCAAAGGGAAAATCAGTTATGAATTCTGGGATATCTGGAATATCGAGATGGGTTTTGATCTGGATGAAGCCCGAAACATTATCGGCGCTTTGGAGGACAAAGGCATAGAGGATCACACCGCAATATTCAGGATCAAGCAGAGCGCGTATCTAACTCTTGTCTGCTCTGACAAAGTCCCCGAAGACGTAGCCAAAAGGTTCCTTGATCAGTTTTCGCTCTCTACGCGGCCGCACTGGGATAAACCGCCTAAAGGCTTCAATAGGAAAGACATCTATCCGTGGCGCTTTGGCCGACGGCTGTCTTTTGTAACACGCCCAATTCTGAAAGTAGATGACAGCGATGATCCTCTGCTGCTCATCGCCCCCAGCACCCTGCGAAAGGGCTTCGTTTACGTCTTCGATGGTGCCTATAGCGGTCGGCTTGAGCAAGCCTTCTTTCGCACCAATGAAATGAGGGATGCCTGGTTGGGCAAAGCGCGCGAAGGTCACACCTTCAATGCAGAGGTTGCGAAGGCGCTGTCGGATGCTGGATGGCAAGTCCGCGAGAACATCAAACCCGCCGAGATTCTCAATTGCAAGATCGATCTGGTCTTTGGGGAAATTGATGTGCTTGCATGGCGGCCCGATCACAAAGAGGTGCTGATAATCGAGTGCAAAGATCTATCATTGGCGCGCAACTATTCGGAGATAGCGGCGCTGCTTTCGGACTATCAAGGCGTAGAAGTCGAAGGCAAATCAGATAAACTAAGAAAGCACCTCAACCGTGTCAAGCTTCTCCAGGACAATTGCGGTCAGCTCCAGCACTTCACCGGGGTTCAGGAACCGCGTGTTGTATCTTGTCTAGTTTGCAGTGGCATCGTCCCTATGCAGTACGCGAAGATCGGCGCTCTAGCAAAGACCCATGTCGGCGGGATCCCGAACATTCTAGAACTTAAGTTTGACTGCAACGCCGAGCGCAGTATTGATTAGGCTGGTAACAAAGCAGCGAGGCAGGGGGAGCCGTCCGGATAGAGGCCCAACAATTTTTTGCAGCGGATCGGCAAAGCCGCCCGCTGAAAAACACGTTATACGAGCAATCAAATATGTATGAATTGATACCAACAGAAAAGTATAGTGTAGAAAGAATTGCCAAGGTATTGAATTTTTCTGCCATGTTGGAAAGAGGTATCCGAGAAAATTTTGGTGATCCGATTTCAATTAATGAATTAAAACAAA
>DAOWMX010000022.1 GCA_030642885.1 Anaerolineales bacterium
AAACAAAAAGGCACATGGGCGCGCCCAAGTGCCTAATACCGGTGATTGATAATTTGTCCGGCGACTCCGCTCATGGCGGCAGTCCCTCCTGTAACAAATTTTCTCGGATCCAGTATAGCCGTTCCTCGGAGGGGAGTCAATCTGCGACCTCCCTACGACAAACCAACTTCGGTTCTACGAAGATCCGCCGGGGTCTTGCCTCGCCAAGCTGCGCGCTTTCGATCCACCCGAGCGCATCAGTTCCTGTCCGAATGCCCCTACGCTGGGGACGACCCAGCAATCGGCTTCAGGATAGATTCCCTTTGGATCGAGCAATACAGGCGTCATCCCCGCCGCTGAAGCCCCGACGATATCTGCATGGAAGTTGTCGCCCAGATAGAGCGTCTCGCCCGGCTCGACACCGAGTCGTTCTGCAGCATACTGGAGCAGGCGCGGATCAGGTTTATACCATCCAACCTCACCAGCAGCCAGCAGCAAATCGAACATTCCCGTAAAACCCAGGCTCTCAACGATTTCATCCAGAGGTTCGCTGCGATTCGAGACCAGGCCAAGTTTAAATCCTGCCTGTCGTAGGCCTGTAAGTGTGGGGATGACATCATCCGGGACACAGTCCTCAGATTCATATGCCTCCCACATTTTCACCGTCACCACGAGCGCAAGCTCCTCAGCAAAGGCCTCCTCAGTGCCCAATTGAACAAATTGTCGGCGGGCGTGGTTTACCCAGAAGTCGCGATTGTCTCTCCATGGCCCAAAGGTTTCCAAATCCTCTAGCAATTCTTTCGAATCCGCCCAATACCAGTTCACCCAACGCTCCACGCTGATGCGCTGCTCTGGTGTGATCTCAAAGCCATGTTCAGCTGCATACTGGTAAAACACATCCCTGGCCGAAGGGTCGCTATGGCGCAGCGTGCCATCTAGATCGAAGAAAACGTTCGAATAATTGTCGAGTGAAGGTTTATTGTCCATTGATGTTTGCTGACGAACAAGCTCAAGTTCGGCGGTTTCCCACAGGCAAGATCATGGGCCACAAACAATTGCGACCCTGACTTTCCAAGTTTGCATCCGCTATTAATTGATCTTGAAATCAGTTAGGGTCGGATTGCAGCTTAGGGGATTGCCTTCACCCGAATCCTTCCCACACACCTCCTTTATGGCTTGTGTAGCATGAGATTTTATCATACGCCATAAGCAATTCATCCCCGCCGCTTTGACGGCGGAACCCGTTTTTACACCACTATTGCATCCACTTGGCTTTAAGATAACCTTATTAGCATGATAATGAGCGTGATGGAAGAGAATAGACGCCCTCTTGACCGTATCGACTATTGGCTTGCGCTCGCTCTCACCGCGCTGGCGCTGTTCGTCTACGTACAGACGTTGACGCCGAGCCTTTCGTATTTGAGCCCGGACGGCAACGAGTTGGCCACCATCCCCTACCTCCTCGGCCTGGCTCACTCCCCTGGATACCCTGTCTACACCTGGCTGGGAAAGCTCTTCACCCTGCTCCCTTTCGGGGATATCGCCCACCGGGTTAACTTGATGAGCGCCACCATGGGAGCTCTCAGCATAGGTAGCCTGTACCTGTTGATCACCATTATCCTGAACCCTCGCATCGCCAGCCCCATGCTGCGGCGGGCGGCAGCACTCTTCTCGGCGATGCTCTTCGCATTTTCGCCCACCTTTTGGTCACAATCCGTGATCGCAGAAGTCTACGCACCAAACATCGCCTTTATCGCTCTAACACTGCTCGCTCTCCTATATTGGGAGAGGACCCGTCGGGACCGCGATTTCTTCCTGTTCGCGCTTGTATTCGGGTTGTCACTTGGAACGCATATATCGAATCTCGGATTTGCCCCTGCGTTTATCGTCTTCATCCTCCTGACCGACCCCTCCACGCTCAAACGCCCTAGGTGGTGGCTGGCTGCGATCGCCGGATTCGGGATCGGCATCCTCCAATTTCTTTGGCTGCCGCTCAGAGCAGATACACTGAACGATCGCATGATGCTCGAACGGGCACCGGTGACGATCATGGGCATGTACAGGTACACGTTGGGAGCATTCTCACAAATCAAGTTCGCTTTCCCGATTGAGGAACTGCCTTTACGACTCGTCCTTTATATCGATCTTATCCGCAACGAATTTGGCCTATCGGGAATTCTCTTCGGGCTTGTGGGTTTGTTTTCATTGCTGTTCCGGCGCACGAAATATTATTTCCTCTTGGTGCTGATGTACCTGGTTCACGTGTGGTTTTTCATCCAGTACCGCGTCTTCGATCTGGAAGTCTTTTTCCTCGCCGCTCATTTCATCTGGGCGATCTTCATCGCCTTCGGGATTGCTGAACTGTTGGGCGCTCTTGAGCGGCTGGCGAAACGATTTAAGAATTCTTTGACTGTACGAATTCTCACCTCCGCCCTTGCCGTGGTGACGATTCTCATTGGCCTTGCCCCCTTAGCTCGAAATTGGTATACATCGGATCATTCTGATGACGTAGCAGTTAACGATTTCTACGCCAATGTTTGGGAGTTCCTCCCCGAGAATTCAGCCCTTATCACTCGGGGCGGTGTCATGGGCTATGATGCTTTCTACTGGCCCTTGATCTATAACACCCGCACAGATGTATTCTTACCAACGCTGCCCACCCCATTGCCTGTCTCGACAAGTCTCGATGGCCTCGACCTTTACAGCGCGACACCGATTAACGAAAACCAGAAAGCCAGGGGGCCCGGAGCGTTGCCGCCCGACCTGCTTCCGCAGGATCTCTGGCAGGTTCCCGTCCTCATCGGGGCACACCAAAACCAGCCTGGTCTATTAAGCCAGAGAGGTCGGCTTGTGCTCTACCATCTCACCGAAGAACCGCCTGACTTGATCACCGATACAGCACATCCCTCTACACCACTCGATCTCAAGCTGGGGGGCGTGACGCTGCTGGGCATCGATCTCGAGCCCGAATCGGTTGAGAGCGGAGGGCGAATGCACCTCACGCTGTACTGGAACATCTTGAAACCCGACCGATATGGCGTCGAACTCTCACTCGGCGATTCCATCCTCGAAGCACATGAGCTTGGCTTTGGTAATTTAGCTCGTTACCATAAAGAGGTTGGTATTTCCAAGGACAGTGTGATTGTCGAGGATTACTGGTTGGTACTACCCTCGACAACGCCAGCTGGAACACATGATTTGAAACTTCGTCTGTTGATCGGCGGGGAGGCATCTCCGATCGCTGAGATTCTCGTCCTCGATGAAGAAAAGGATATGGAACGATGGCTAAAAATCGCTGGGGAATCATAATCGGCGGCGCAATATTAATCGTGATGCTTATGCTGGGCTCATTTTCCATCGGGGTTTACCTTGGCCGCCTGGGAACGAATCAAGAAGCTCCCCGGGATAATGCGATAGCACCGCCGCCCATCCCCCCTCAGAATCGGCTCCAGGAGAAGGTCGGGGAGGATATCCAGATCAACAACCCGGACCTGGTCGGTCGTCTAAGGTTCGTTGGCAAGGACGGAATTCAGCTCATCACAGAGCAAGGGAACAAATTCGTAATTGTTGACGAAGATACACGCGTGTGGAATTGGAGCGGGGAAACGCTTCAGGTCCGCGATCTTGGGCGTTACGACATCCTCGCAGTATACGGCGACTTCACACAGGATGATGGACGGCAGCTTCGGGCTGAACTCATCGTCCGGCTACCCCCTCGCCAGCCAAATAATCCTTGATTTTCAGAATCACTTTTTAGGAAGTTTAAAACGGGTCCATAGCATAATTGCTAACTTTCTTTATTTAAATAGATCGCAGAGTGTAGAAGATGACCACATCGGTTCACTATCGAGGGGATCTCAGACAAGCGGCAAAAGAATGCGCAAGCCAAATCCGATCACCACGAGGAATCCTAGAATACTCGCCGCCATTTGAAATCGGGGCGACAGCCGTTCATGTCCGAGAGAGCCCAACCCGGCCAACAAGGTCTGCCAGGAGAGGGACGCCAGACCTGCCCCGATCAGAAACGCCGCTCGCTCTGGAACCGAACCCAAATTCTTGGCTCCGCCGCCGAGGATCAATGCCGAAAAATATACGATCGTAAGGGGGTTAATTAACGTCAGGCCCAAGAACTGGGCGAATACTTTGCCGCTTCCATTTGAGCCTGCGCTATCTGCTTCAGGTGTTTCTGAAGGTCTGAACGACCGCGTCAGCCCATACACACCCACCGCCAAAAGCACACCGCCGCTGATGACTTGAACCTGTACTGCGTATGGGGAGATGATAAAAACCAGCGCTCCCCCGGCAACCACGGCCAGCGCCGCGTACAAAAAGTCCGCAAACGCCGCCCCGGCTCCGGCCATGAATCCGACCCGAAAACCGCGCCGCAAACTCACATCGAGAATTAGTACCGCTATGGCGCCAACGGGAATGGCGATTCCGTAACCCGCCAGAACACCTTCAAAAAATGCTGCCATGAGCGCCCTCAAATGCCCTGGAAAGCGTCTGATCTCTCCTTCAAGCGCAGAAGTATGATCACAAATCCCTTGGCTAAATCACCAGCCCTGCCTTAGTAACCTGCATTTCAGGAACAACCGGTGTGGAGTGTTTGGAAACATTCTCCATCTCGGTCTTCTTGTAATTACGAAGGTGCCGCAGCACCATCAGCGATGACTCCGCTCAGGTCATATTCGAGCGCACCCGTGATACTAACCTGGACCATCTCTCCGGCGCGTATCTCTTCCTCCACAATGACCATGCCATCAATCTCCGGCGCATCTCGATAGGAGCGACCCAAGGAAATTCCGTCTCCACACCCTTCAATTAGAACGGGCAGCGACTCGCCCAGGAAGGCCTGGTTCCGCTCGAGGGAAATTCCCTGCTGAAGGGTCATCAGCCGGTCCCGCCGCTCCTCTTTAACAACTAAAGGGATGGGATCACCAAGGGATTCACCTGCCGTCCCCGATTCGGGAGAATAAGAAAAGACGCCCACGCGGTCGAAGCGGATCTCCTGAATGAAGTCCAACAACCTTCCGAAAGCCTGCTCCGTCTCACCCGGGTGACCCACGATGAACGTCGTCCGCAGAGCAAGCTCAGGCATCGCCCCCCGCATCTTCTCAATCGTCCGCTGCACCCAATCGACGTTCGCCGGTCGGCGCATATCGCGCAACACATTCGGATCCGCATGCTGCAGCGGCATATCCAGATAGGGCAGGATTTGCTCGTTCTTCGCCATTACTTCGATCAAGCGGTCCGTCACATATCCCGGGTAAGCATACATCACGCGGATCCAATCCAAATCAGGGGCCGCGGCGACGAGTTTCTCCAACAGCTTCGCTAGACCGTCTTTCACGCCAAGGTCATGACCATAATCGGTTGTGTCCTGTGCGATCAGAATCACCTCGCGCACTCCCGACTCCTGCAGCCGACGGGCGTCCCCCAGGATCGCCTGCTCTGGGCGGCTTATTGCGGGCCCTTTGATCAATGGGATGGCACAGAAGGCACAGGGCCGGCGGCAGCCATCGGCAATTTTCAAATATGCGCTAGCACCGCTCACCGCCACCCGATCCACACCTTGCTCTTCCTTACCTACGGCCGGCGTCTCCGGTAGATGGTAGAGCGGCTCCGCATGACGCCGCTCACGCAAACTCTGCACAACCTGAACGATATCCATCCAGCGCCGGGTGCCCAAAACGCCGTCGATCCCAGGCACTTGCTCAACAACAGTCGAACCATAGCGCTGCGTCAGACAGCCCGCGGCGATGAGCAATTGGCCTTCGCTCTTCCCCTGTGCGAGCTCACGTAATACAGCCAACGATTCTTCCTTCGCCGGTCCAATAAAACCGCAGGTATTGACGATCAGAATATCGGCATCTTCTGGCCGCTCACTGGCTTGAATTCCCACGCGCTCTAACAGCGTGGACATCGACTCGGAGTCAACTGTGTTCTTCGCACAGCCAAGGGAAACCAGGTGAAAGCGCGTTGCTGCCATCGACTGTTTAAATTACGTCTCAGGAATAATGGGGATAGGGGTTGCGGTCTCGGTCATTTCCGGGGAGGCGGTGGGCGTCAGAGTCTGAGTCGGGGTTGGTGTTTGCCCGCCGCGCGGGGTCCAAACGCGTATAACCACCTGGCCAATGTATCCCATGAGACCCTGGTTTTGTCCATTGAAGATCACGCGGATGCCGCCGCCGTTTCCTGTGAATAATTCCACGCGCTCCTCACCGAGGTAATCAGATTGTTCACCGGCACGCATCCGGCCCCTGAAAGCCTCTTTGCCATCCACAAGCACCTGCACCCAGGATTCCCTCTCGACAATGACCTGTAGGTTTACTGAATCAAGAACGTTCAGGATCAACGTCGGTGTCGCCGTGGGATCATCGGTTGTCAGTAGTGTCGCCTCCGCAAGCGCAGAACCTGCGGGATACGGAGTGCTTATCGCGGTAGGTTGTGAGATCTCATCTGCTGAACTTACCACTGCAGCAGCGGCTTCCTCCCCGCTGCCGATGCTGACAAATAGTTTCTGCCCACCCCATCCAAGGACAACAATCACACCAAGCGTGATGGTGGCGATGACTAAACTATCTGTAGAAAACCAACTCGGCACTCGTGTCCGGCGTTTAGTCTTTATCTTACCGGTGGGCTTGCTGCCGCCCCTCGCCACGAGTGATCGTCGATGCTTTGGCTGTTTGCTCTCATCGTATTGCCGCAGGAGTTCTTCGGGGTCTATGCCGAGGAATTCAGCATAGTTATGCAAAAAACCGCGCGCCTGGGTTTCAGATGGGAGCGAGTCAAACTCACCTCGCTCAAGCGCCCCCAGCATTGATGCGCGGATGCGAATAGTGCGCTCGGCTTCCTCAAGCGTTAGTCCCAGCCGCTCGCGCGTTTCTCGTAGTTTACGACCGATCTCTTCCATATCAGATACTAGAGACGAAAAACCGCCGACGCACTCCTCTTGCAAATACGCCGGCGGATAGGTTCAATAGAACTTAGTCTTCCTCTTGGCTGTCTTCGTCTGACTCCCCTTCGTCAGGCTCTACGGAGGCTTCAGCTTGCACTTCAGCCGGTTCCGAATCTTCCTGAACAGTCGCATCCTCTACTTGTGCCACTACTTCGGCTTCAGCATCCTCTGCGGTGGCTTCCGCTTGCATTTCGGCTGGCTCCGTATCTTCCTGAACGGTCTCATCAGCTGCTCGTGCTGCTGCTTCAGCTTCAGCATCCTCCGCCTCGAGCTCCGCTTGCAGGTCCACAAATTGTCCGGCCCCTTCTAATTCTATATCGAGGGGTTCTTCGATCTCATAAGCCGATTCGGGCGGCTCACCCTCTCTATGAACAACGACGGTGATTTCGGGGATCAGATCTAACGTCAGGCGGACTTTAACTTCATGCACGCCAAGCGTTTTGATCGGCTGTGCCTCGATCTGCTGGCGATCAATAACAACTGCTGTCTCCTGCTCGATGCCATCAACAATCATCGCTGAATTTATCGAACCGTAGAGCTTTCCTGTCTCGCCGGCTTTGACACCGAAATTAAGGGTCAATTCGTCAAGCTGCTCGGCAATTGAGCCCATCTCAATATTGAGCCGGTTGCGTTCCTTCTCAGCCTGCCCACGAATGCGCTCGGTCTGCTTGAGCATACCCGGTATTGCGAGCGCCGCCAGACCTTGCGGTAGGAGGAAATTCCTCCCATAGCCGTCCGCGACCTTCTTCACATCACCGGCGCGTCCCAGTTTGTAAACGTCCTTCAACAGTAATACTTTCATCTCTCATCAAGCCCTTTCCTCAAAATTCGAGCGCCGCATGCGGCGCTCGGGGCGAAGGGTACAACGCCCAGTGCAGAGCATTGTACCAGAGCCAATCCAATCGGTCAAAGGAAAATTTTTCCCTCAGTAATCGGGGCACTTCTCACCGGTCATGCTAACGGGAAGCTTTAACGATCGCCACCTATGGCCCTGGTAAATTAATTCCCTCAGCTTAGCTCAGGGAGTCGGACGGCTTTTCTCCATCACGATCGCATCTTCCCTATCACGATAATACCTTTGCCAGCGATCGACTTCAGCGTAGCCGGCTTTGAGATATAAATCATAAGCTCCCCGGTTCGATTCTCGTAAAGAGAGTCGCATCCGAGAGGTGCCCAGACCAGCTTCACAACTTTGAAGCAGACGCCCTGCGATGCCCCTTCTCCGAAACACCGGGTCAACGGCGAGCGTCGCCACCAAACCCAGGTCTTTCTGCCGGCGCCTATCACCGACGATGAAACCCACGATTTCTTCATCCACTTCAGCGACGTAGCGCACCGTTTCCGGGAAGATCAGCGCAGCCAACACGTCGATCCACGGCCAGGCATCACTCCGAAAACAACGCTTCTCCAGACGATAGATGGGGAGAAAATCGCGCCACGTCGCCTCACGGATGTCAGGGTTTAGCTCGGTATTCGAGCTTTCTTTTGCGACCAGGAGCTACTTACTGCCCTTCGTAAAGTTTTCCAGCAAGCTCGTGAACTCCATCGGGAAGATGAACTTGGTGGCAGGGCTCGCGCCCATATCCTTAAGCGTCTCAAAATACTGGAGCGTCATCGTCTTCTGATCAATATTCTTGGCGACGCCGAAAATACGTTCCAGAGCAGATGAATAACCCTCCGCCCGCAGCAATTGGGCCTCGCGATCGCCCTCGGCGCGCAGGATGTTCGCCTGCTTGTCACCGTCCGCTATCAGGACGGCAGCCTGCTTCTCACCATCAGCGATGTTTACAGCCGCTTCCCGTTGACCGGTAGATTCGGTAACGACCGCTCGCCGGACGCGTTCAGCGGTCATCTGGCGCGTCATTGCTTCCTGGATTTCATCCGGCGGAATGATCTCGCGGATCTCGACGTTGGTCACCTTCACGCCCCAGCGCTCGGTCACCTCATCCAGCTTCACCCGCATCACCTGGTTGATGTGGTCGCGATTGGACAGGATTTCATCGAGCATGATCGAGCCGATCACCGAACGCAGCGTTGTTGTCGCCATACCCTCTGCCGCCTTTTCAAAGTTGCCCACCTGGATCGTACTCTGCACGGAGTCGACGACTTTGTAATACCAGATGAAGTCGACGGCGATCGAGGCGTTGTCCTTGGTGATCGAGGTCTGGTGTGGTATTTCCCGCACCTGCTCTCGCAGATCGACTCTGATGGCTCGCTCAATGAACGGGATCAGAAACACGAGACCCGGGCCACGTTCGCCCACGCAGCGGCCAAGGCGAAATACCACCAGGCGTTCATACTCCTGGGCAATGCGGATTGCGCTGGCAATAATTGCCAACCCAATCAAGCCGACTGCACCAACCATACAAGCTATAACCCAAGTATCCATACCCGTAATCTCCTTTAATAGGATGAGGCCTATTCTGCTTCTTCTTTAGTCTCCACCAAGAGCATCAAGCCCTCACGATCGACAACCTTAACTCTCTTCCCAACTTTTACACGGCCCTCCGACCTCGCCGTCCACAACTCGCCCAATGCGTATACTGAACCGACCGGATTGAGTTCCGTTCGTACTTCGGCGATTTCTCCGATGACTCTATCAGGGTCCATCGTCGGTCTTGCTCGCTGCGCGTTGATCGCGCTGCGAATTGCCCACCAGAAGTATCCCAAAGTGAGCAGGGATACACTCAACGCGAGCAGCGGGTGAACTGCCGCTCCACCTCCCACCGGCTGAAAGAGAAAGACAGAGCCCACGCTTAGGGCGAGTCCAGACAAACCCAACCAGATCTCAGGACGCGGCAAACGGAGCGAGGCGACAAACAACACGCCTCCAAGCACGAGAACGATCAGCGCCCATACGTTGAGCGGCAGGTAGATCGTTCCCAACCCTACCCCTCCGAGCGCGGCGAGAGCAAGGATTTCCAGAACTCCCGTGCCCGGGTTTACAACCGCCAGCGCCGTCAACCATATTCCGGCAACCAATAATAGATAGAGCAGACTTGGAAACAGTGGTGAATCGATGATTGTCATCTACCTTCACCTCCTCTCGATTGAATTATTAATAGCGTACACGGAGAACTCGGGTAGACACTCCGCTTTAGCGGACATTCAGCCGACATTCACCCCATCTAATTGTGCACTATTCCATGCGGTTCTTCAAGGATACAACACCTGGAGATTGAAATCCTATCTGCGCCGATGGTATCATTGCCATCATCATAGGGAGCTGCCAAGATTTCATACCCTCTCGTCTTTACCGTTGGTGTTGCTGCAGGCATGCTCTGGCTGATCGCAGCCGGAACAGAGCTGGATCTCGCTCCTCGGCAACGCTTTACAAACGACTCGGTCATCGCCGGTGTGGTCATGCTCGCTGCGGGCTTATTCATATCCAGGTTGACTTTCGTCCTCCTGCATAGCAGCTATTATTTTACCCGCCCGCTCGAGATCCTAACCCTCTGGCAAGGTGGTTTAAGTGGGATCGGTGGATTCGCCGGTGCGCTGATTGGACTGGGTATCTATGCGAGAGTAACAGGCGAATCTTTTACTGCCCACGCTGACGCCCTCGCCATCCCAGGTGCAATTATCGCCTCGAGCTGCTGGCTTGGATGCTGGATGGATGGGTGCGCTTATGGAATCCCCATTGAAAACCAATTCCCGCTGCTCACAGGCATCGACATGTTTAACAGTGAGACCCCTCGCTGGCCCACACAAGCTGCCGGGGCCATATTCAGCTTGTTAAGTATCGGCGTTCTGATTTTGCTCAAAGACCGGCTCCCTCAAGGCAAGCTTGGGATGCTGAGTTTAAGCTTGATAGCTACCGGAGCCTTTGTCGTAAGTTTTTATAGGAGCGACCCCAGCCTTCTTATCGCTGGCTTCCGGATCGATACACTGGCCGCCCTGGGATTTGCGCTTCTCGGGATCGGTGGAATATTTATAGTTACACTGAAAAAATAGTTGTTCTTTCCGACTCGAGCTTGGTTTGCTTTGCCTGGATGTAAACGGAAACGCCTGATGTACCTTGGAAAGGATCAAATGGATCGATGCAAAACGAAGAATTATCCCTGATTATCGACACCGGTAAAGTTCGGAAGACTCTTGTGGATTTCATCCGCAACGAACTCGCCCGCGCCGGTTTTTCGCGCGCAGTCGTCGGCGTATCCGGCGGGGTCGACTCCGCGCTCACCTGTTTCCTATCAGCAGAAGCATTAGGGCCAGAGAACGTTCTCGCAATCTTCATGCCCTATGAAACGACCAGCGCGGAATCGCGCCGCCATGCTGGGCTTGTGATCGAGGCTGCGGGAGCGCGGGAGCAAACCGTGGATATTACCGCGATGGCAACCCCGGTCTTCGATCGTTTCCCAGAGATGGATAAAATCCGGCGGGGAAACGTCATGGCCCGAATGCGGATGATCGTCCTGTACGACCAGTCGGCTGCGTTTAACGGTCTTGTCATTGGCACAGGGAACAAGACGGAAAGCCTGCTCGGCTACACTACGCTCTACGGCGACAGCGCCTGCGCGATAAACCCCCTAGGAGATCTCTACAAAACGCAGATCCTGCAGCTTGCACGCGCAGTCGGCGTCCCTGAGCCAATCGTCAGCAAACCACCCTCCGCTGACCTTTGGGATGGTCAAACGGACGAAGATGAACTGGGATTTACCTACGACGAAGTTGACCGCCTGCTTCTACTTCTGATCGACCAGAGCTACTCCGCACAGGTCTGTGTCGAAGCGGGATTTGATGAGATATTCGTTCAGGCTGTCGTCGAACGCATACGGCGAAACCAGTTCAAGCGTATACAACCTCCCATCGCCAGGCTTGGTAATCAGGCTTAGGCCAGAATTTCTCTTTTTGAAGGGAAGAACTACTATCAGCTGGTGGTGTTACTATAGATGCAGCCCATTTAGGTCAAATATATAAACAGCTCTAAAATGACTTCGCATCAGGAAACCAAAATAGGAGAGGCATATGAAGCGGGCAGTCAGTATCAGCTTAGGGTCTTCGAAGCGTGATAAATCTGTCGAGGTTGAACTTCTCGGTGAACAGGTTCGTATCGAGCGCATCGGCACCGACGGCGATATGGAGAAAGCCGCCCAGCTCTACCGTGAGCTTGATGGGAAAGTCGACGCATTCGGTGTGGGCGGGGCGGACCTTGCCCTCCATACGGATGATCGTGCGTACCCACTGTATTCCGTGAAACCCATGGTGCGTTATATTAAACAAACGCCTTTTGTCGACGGCTCTGGTCTGAAAGATACGGTGGAAGCGCGCCTGGCGGACTTCGTAGATCAAGAAGTGGGTCTGGGGGAGCGTCCCAGAAGGGTTTTACACACTGGCGCAACCAGCCGCTGGGGCATGGCGATGTCTTTCCTGGATGCGGGTTACGATTGCATTTTCGGTGATCTGATGTTTGGGCTGGGCCTCCCGATTCGTATCCGCACCAAGAGGGCATTGAAGATCCTGGCCACGGTGCTCATACCGGTCGTCTCTCGCGTTCCCTTCGAGTGGCTTTATCCCACCGGCGAGAAGCAGGAAATCCGCACACCAAAATGGGTCGGCGATTACGAATGGGCCACTGTTATCGCCGGGGATTGTCATTACATCATCCACTCTATGCCCGATCAGATGGAAGGGAAGATCATCGTCACGAATACGACCACCGACGCCGATGTCGAACTCTTTAAGAGCCTGGGGGTGAAAACTCTGGTTACTTCGACGGCTGTATACGATGGTCGTTCGTTCGGCACAAACATGATGGAAGCTGCCCTCGTTGCAGTGTCCGGAAAAGGACGCACGCTGACAAAGGCTGAGATCCTGAGTATGATTGATGAGATTGGGATCAAACCTCAGATTCAGACGTTGAACTAAGTCTCCACCCATCCGCATCGGGTGTACCTTCATAGGGAAACAGCCATCGTTCTCAACCGCCAATTTCAGTTTGAATGGGCACAAGTGCCCTCCCGACCCACTCAAGATTATGGCCTGGTGAGATGAGGCCCAAAGACCGGTCGTCTTTCAATCAGCTTGTCTATGAGATTTGCCGTTCGATCCCTTCAGGGCGCGTGATGACGTACGGCGGGATCGCAGCCTGTATCGAACATCCTACAAACATGGACCCGTTTGCATACAATCGCATCAAAGCCCGCTGGGTCGGATATGCGCTTAAGGACTGTCCCGAAGATGTGCCCTGGCACCGCGTGATCAATGCCCGGGGGAAAATCAGCGCCAGACCTGGCTGCGAATTTCAGCGCACCCTGTTAGAAGATGAGGGGATACTTTTCGAAAAGTCGGGCGGAATTAACCTCAAACGTTACAATTGGAATCCTCTGCCACTTAAGAGCAGATAAACGGTTCCTGATTACCATTTTTGACGGATGCATATATGCATCGAGAGGCGGAGAGAACGATGGATGCAATTATTCTAGCTGGTGGAATTCCTACAAGCGAAGACCCGCTTTACTTCGCATCCAATGGTCAGAGCAAAGCGCTGATCGACATTGCTGGAAAGCCGATGGTGCAATGGGTTGTTGATGCACTTGACGGGGCAAAAAGCGTGGAACGCATCATCATCGTCGGACTACCCGCTGATGTTAATCTTCGGTCCTCAAAACCTATTGACTTCATACCTGAGAGCGAGGGTATGCTCACCAACTTGATCGCCGGAGTAGAGCATCTACAAAGCAGCAATCCTTCCATCCAACAAGTGCTGCTTCTTTCCTGTGATATCCCGACAATCACGTCTGAAATGGTAGACTGGCGTGTTCAAGGTGCCGATCCAGATTCCGATCTCGAATATTCTGTTATCGAAAAAGAAACCATGGATGCTCGCTTCCCGGCCGCATCACGCTCCTACGTCCGCCTGCGAGATGTTGAAGTGTGCGGCGGAGATATGAATGTCATCCACGTCAGATTGGTTGAAGACCCCTCATTCTGGGAGCAGTTGGTCGCGGCACGCAAGAATCCCTTCCGTCAGGCTGCGCTACTGGGGTTTGATTTGCTGTTCCTTATGCTCACCCGCCGTATAACTATAGATGGTGCAGTAAAACGCGTGAGCAACCGCCTAGGTCTTAAAGGACGTGCGGTTATCTCACCCTACGCGGAGATTGGCATGGACGTGGACAAGGCACATCAGTTAGAGATTGTCATCTCCGATCTCTCACAACGGTCGATAGATTAAGATGAACTTTGCCGCCTGGGAGGAATTTGATACCCGCTGGTCAGCTCGCTTGCGGGTTGCTGAGAAGCCGGGAATCTTGCGCACTCTGGCGATGGTATTCGCCCACTCCGGAGATTCTTGGTTCTGGCTGCTCGGGTTAGGTCTGCTTTGGGCTTTCGGAAACCCAGCCTATCAAGGATTAACGGTTCGTTTCATCGGCGCCATCCTCGTTCTCGCGGTCCTGATTATGGTTACCAAATTCACCATACGCCGCAGCCGCCCCGAGGGAGACTGGGGGACAGTCTACCGCAAAACCGACCCTCACTCCTTCCCTTCCGGTCACGCGGCGCGGGCGACACTGATCGCCACATTGGCGCTACTTTGGTGTCCAATCGCAGTCGGGCTTATACTGGCCCTTTGGGCGCTGCTCGTCTCCCTTGCTCGCATCGCCATGGGTGTGCACTACCCCTCTGATATTCTGGCGGGGGCGCTGCTCGGCCTTTTTTTCGGTGTTGCTGTCCATCTAATCACTCTCTAAACGAGAACCGGACTGGCCCCCTGCCAGTCCGCATTTGTCAACCTTTCAATTTGCCAGCTCTACTCTACATACTCACTGCCGCTGGGATTTATTCCTAATCAGATGACAATTTTGCCAGAAGCGCCTGCCAATCGTAGCCGATGACAAGAGCAACATCGACCTCACCATCTGGAAGAGTCTGGAAGAGAACCTGGCTTTGGGTCAAATCCATTAGGTTAACTAGGTATTGGGTCGTATAGGGATTTCCAGTGTAATCTATGATGCGTGTCGTCGGGTAATCCATGCGATCG
>DAOWMX010000111.1 GCA_030642885.1 Anaerolineales bacterium
CAATCTGGGTCTGAAAAACTTAGCCTGGGTTCGTTTGGGCATACAGATGACGGAGATAAAAGAACTCATCGGCAGCGGCCGTGGGCAGAAATCGATGGCCGACGTTCCCATTGCGGAAGTTGCCCCATATGCTATCGCCGACGCGGAGACCTGCCTGCGGCTGATGCCCAAGTTAAAAAACGAATTAGAAGAGAAGAGCCAGATGTCGGTCTTCGAAGAAGTGGAGATGCCTTTCATCCCCATCCTTGCCGACATGGAACTAGCCGGGATCTCGCTGGACACCGATTTCCTGGCTGAACTCTCCGAAAACATGGCGACACAATTAGAGACCCTGCAGCAGCAGATCTATGAAATTGTCGGTCATGGTTTCAACATCAACTCAACGCAGCAGCTCTCGACTGTGTTATTCGAAGAGCTAGGCTTAGAACCTCCCGGCCGCACGCGCCGCACGGCCTCCGGGCATTATTCCACAGCGGCTGCGGTGCTGAATGAACTGAGAGAAGCTCACCCCATCATAGAATTAATCCTTAAGCAGCGCGAAATCGCTAAACTTAAGTCGACGTATGCGGATTCTTTCCCCGAACAGGTGAATCCGGAGACAAACCGGGTGCATACTTCCTACAACCAAACCGGATCGGTGACGGGCCGCCTGGCATCATCCAGCCCTAATCTCCAGAATATCCCAATCCGGACAGATCTCGGCCGGGAGATTCGCCGCGCATTCATCCCCGCTGCCGGTCAGTTACTACTGAGTGTGGACTACTCCCAGATTGAATTACGCATCGTCGCTCACATCGCAGAGGACGAGGCGATGATTGAAGCATTCCAGGATGACCAGGATATCCACGCAACGACGGCGGCGGCGATTTACGGGACCAGTATCGAGGATGTTACCTCTGCCATGCGCCGCCACGCCAAAGCGGTCAATTTCGGTTTGATCTACGGTATGAGCCCCTTTGGATTAACACGAACCACAGATCTTACCCTGGCTGAAGCTGAAAACTTCGTTAGTGCCTACTTTGAACGCTTCCCGGGAGTAAAAATCTACCTGGACAGCATTCGAGAAGAGGTCATCGAGAAGGGCTATGTCTCTACCCTTCTAGGCCGGCGACGATATTTCCCACAATTGGTAAGCGGCGCCTCCGTCTCCGAAATGGACCGCGGCCGGGCGAACCGTGAAGCCATAAACGCACCCATCCAGGGCACAGCCGCTGACATCATCAAACTGGCGATGCTCAGCCTGCCCAAACGGTTGGCTAACGCTGGCCTCTCAGCCCGCATGCTGCTGCAGGTGCATGATGAGCTTGTGCTTGAATGCCCTGAAGGTGAAATAGAGCAAACTACCACTATCGTTCAGGACGTCATGCAGGGCGCTTATCATCTCGTCGTCCCTCTAAAGACGGATGCCAAAGCAGGGTCGAATTGGGCAGACATGCAGCCGCTATGAGCGCAGGTCTGCTTCCACATCATCTAAAATTGTAATCATTCAAGCTGGCTGTTTACGGCTGATAATCGGAACGGCGACCGCTTCCAACTTGTGCTATACTCGCCACTCTAACCTATTTTAATAAAAAGTATGGGCATGACAGAACGCCAAGAACTCTTCGAAGAATCCATGCGCCTTGGGCACTCCGCAGCTTGGGATCTCCAATGGGACCGAGCGATCGAGTATTACCGCAAGGCGCTCGCGCTGAAAACCGACGATCCTGCTGCCTTGACGAGTCTCGGACTGGCACTCTTAGAGTCAGAGAAATACCAAGAAGCACTCGAAGTCTATCAGCACGCAGCGAAATTAGCCCCGGATGACCCCGTACCCGTAGAAAAAACATCCGAAATTCTCGAACTCATGAATCAAATCGACAGCGCGGTCGCCCAGCGAGCCGCCGCAGCTGAGCTGCACCTTAAGCGCCGAGACGCGGATAAGGCCATCGATAACTGGTCTCAAATCGCCCGGATGGTTCCCGGTGACCTCAACACGCGGACCAAATTGGCCATGACCTTCGAACGATTGGGCCGCAAGCGAGAGGCGGTCTATGAATATCTCGCAGTTGCCTCAATCCTACAAACAGACGGGAAGGAAGATCGGGCCAAAGATGCTGCTGAGCGCGCCCTGCGCCTGATCCCCGGTGAGAAGGAATCCGCTCGGGCACTGCGCTTTCTCCAGCAGGGCAAAACTTTACCACCTCCTTCAGAACCGCGAGGGACCACTGCGCCACTGCGGATGGACCAGGTAAAAGATTACCTGAAAGACGGTGATGTTGAGGAAATCGACGACAGCCAGCAGGCAGACCCGGAGACGACAGCCCAGTCTCGAGCGTTGACTATCCTTGCGGGATTGATCTTTGAAGAGGCGGGTGACGAGAACGGAAACGGCTCATCGCCGATAGATATGTCAGAACTCACTAAGAGCCGCATCAGCCAGGAGCGCAAAAGCGTCGGCCAGCCGCAGATGCTCCGCTATCTAGTGCAGGCGATTGATTATCAAACCCATGAAAATATCCCGCAGGCGATCAAACAGTACGAGAGCGCGATCAAAGCCGGATTGGACCACCCCGCAGTTTATTACAACCTCGGCATTCTACTCAAGAACCAGGGCGACCAAGAAGGAGCGACGAAATACTTAACCCAGTCCCTTGGCCATCCCGATCTCGATCTAGGAGCAAACCTCGCCCTCGGCCGCCTGGCTCGCATGCGTGACGACCTTCCAGAAGCGGCCCGTCTTTTGCTTCAGGCACTTCGCTACGCAGACACTCTTTCGGTCGATGAGAACCAGTCTGGCGATCTTAATCAACTCTACGATACGATCATGGCTACAATGAGCGAGGGAGATGATGAGACGCTCTCGCAGATCGTTGAAAACACACTCAGCTTCTTGAGTGGTCCGGAGTGGCTCGAACGTCTCCGTCAGGCGCGCCGCCAGCTCGAAGGCGAGTCAGAAGGGGCAGATTTGGTGCCAATCGCCGACATGCTCGCAGTGGGGGGAACAGAACGAATTCTGCAAGCCATCGGTCGGATCGACGACTTGGTCAAAAACAAGAAGTACGAAGTAGCCATGGAAGAAGCCATGCTGGCGCTCGACCATATTCCCGGCTATCTCGGGCTGCACTTACGAATGGCCGAGATTATGATCCGGCAAGGCAACACTACCGGAGGCATGACCAAACTGCGAATCATCGCCAAGACACACCACGTCCGCGGCGAAATTTCCGCCGCATCCAACGTTTACACCCGCATTATTCGTCATTCCCCAATCGACATCCCAGCGAGAAAGCAGCTTATCGATCTCCTGGTACAACAAGACAGGACCGAAGAGGCGCTTAAGCAATATCTCGACCTGGCCGAGCTTTACCGGCAGATGGCGGAAATTGACTCCGCGCGTTCAACACTGGATGAAGCCTATAAACTCAGCCAACTCGGTCCTGTCAGCCGAGAATGGAAAATTAAGACCCTGGACATGATGGGGGATATCGATCTCTCGAGATTGGATCTACGTCAGGCGCTGCAAACCTTTGAAGAAATCTGCGAAATCGATCCACAGAACGAGAAAGCCCGTTCCCATCTGATTGATCTGAACTTGCGGCTTGGGCAGGAGGAACAGGCATCAGCCGCCCTGGACATCCAGCTGGACCATCTCGTGCAATCGGGTCATGCACGGGAAGCGCTCACCCTTTTGGAAGATCTTGCTCGTGAATATCCCGGGAAACAGACGCTGCATTCCCGCCTTGCAGAGGCATACCGTGCAGCCGGCAGAACCGCCGACGCGATCGCCCAATACGACGCGCTGGGTGAGATCCAATTGGACGCGGGTCAGACCAAGGACGCTATTGCGACGATAGAGACAATCGTCACTCTGGATCCCCCAAACATTGAGGGCTATCATGATCTCTTGCGCAATCTTAAAGACGGCGCTTAAGTCCTAACCGCTCAGTAAAGAGTATCGTCGTGACAAATTTTATCTCGGAATTGACTTTCTTCTTCCAACGGTTCGACCTCCTGGGTGTAGTAGATGTTCTTCTCGTGACCCTGGCGGTTTTCTTCGTGCTGCGCCTGGTTCGGGGGACACAGGCCGTTGTCCTTCTGCGCGGGATGATCGTATTGGTCATCACCATCGCTGTACTCACCAGCTTACTTAACCTCCCAGCGTTCACATGGTTATTAGAGGCCTCTTTACCCGCTCTGCTAATAGCAATTCCGGTGATCTTCGCCCCGGAAATCCGGCGTGCGCTGGAGCGCCTTGGTCGTACAAGTAATATGTTCTTCTTGAGCACTACACCGGATCACATTGAAGCGCTCATCGATACTGTTTGCGTCACCGCCCAGCGCCTATCGGATCGTCGCTATGGCGCTTTAATCGTCATCGAGCGTGAAATCCCTCTTGCCGAATACAAAGAAACCGGCGTGACGTTGGATGCAGAGCTTACACCGCAACTACTGCTCCAAATTTTCCATATCAACACTCCGCTCCACGATGGCGCCGCGATCATCGAAAAAGACAGAATTGCAGCCGCCGGGTGCGTTATGCCGCTCTCTTCTAGCGGCACACTTTCCCGTTCAACCGATCGATCGATGGGCCTGCGGCATCGTGCAGCCCTGGGGATCAGCGAGGTGAGTGACGCCGTGTCTGTTGTCGTCTCGGAGGAGACGGGCGGCATCTCGGTCACACATAATGGTCGGATGATCCGCCGGCTGGATCAAGCACGTTTAAAGAACATCCTGACCGCATTCTTCCGGCCTCGAACAACCGGGAGATTCCCGGGGTGGCTCGAGCGCTTCCTTGCCCGCACCCAAGGCGAACGAGAGTCTACGTAATGATCAGCTGGCTTCGACAGAATCTAGGAACACTGCTCATGTCCTTTATCCTGGCGCTTACTGCATGGGTTGCCGCAGTAGGCCAGCAGGACCCCATCGTCGAACAGATCTTTCCTGAGCAAATTGCCATTGACTACCGTAATCTGAAGGTTGGATTAACTATTATTGGAGACTTCCCTGAGTTTGCAGATGTGACCTTGCGTGCGCCCACCTCCGTTTGGCGCAATCTGACCATCTCCGATCTGGAGGTGTATGCCGACTTGAGCCAGCTTGAAGAGGGAACCACGCATGTAACCCTGCAATTCCACACCAGCCGCCGGGCGATCCAATATACTTCGATTGACCCCTCAACCGTAACCCTGACGATCGAGCCGCTCGCCACAAAGACAGTCAACGTCGTTGTGAGCACCGTAGGAGACCCAGCGCCTGATTACCGCGCCGAGAAGCCAGTTACAGATCTGACCGAGACGACGATCGTCGGACCGGCCAGTCGAGTAGACCAAGTTGTCATCGGGCAGGTAGTCGTAGATCTTACCGATCGGCAGAGCTCAATCGATCAGGTTTACACAATTAATTTCATCGATAGCGAAGGCAATGTTGTCACTGATGTGAAATCCACTGACGAACAAGTTCAAGTGAGTATTGAGATCACCAAGATCGAGAACATTCGCCGGTTGTTGGTCATTCCAGTCATTGAAGGACAGAACATACTAGATGCACAGGGGTATTACCGGGTAGCGCGTATCTCAGTATCCCCTCTAGAAGTTGCGGTTTTTTCAGATGACCCTGAGGCTTTGGAAGCTCTTCCAGGCTACCTACAGACTCTACCGGTGAGTGTGGCTGAACGAACCGATGACTTCGAAGAACGTGTTCCACTCGATCTTCCACCGGGGTTCATCCTGATTGGAGAACAGATCGCTCTAGTTCAGGTTGAGATCGAACCGATCGAAACATCTATCACGATCTCCCTCCCCGTGGAAATTGAGGGGGTGGGCTTAGGTCTCTACAGCTATCCCTCTCCCGAGAGGGTGAACCTAATTCTCTCCGGCCCTGCGGAACTACTTGACACACTTAAGCCGGAAGATGTAAGAGCCGTTATAGACGTTCAGGGCCTTACCATAGGCACGTATCAATTGGAGCCTGAGGTGATCGTATTGCCTGATGGTCTCGCCTGGGAGGCGCCGAACCCTTCCGTCATCGAACTAGTCCTCACCGCCACCCCCCGCCCAACGGCCACACCAAGCTCTTAATCCATTATGCCTCGCCCCATTGTTGCATTGGTAGGACGCCCAAACGTTGGCAAGTCTACACTCTTCAACCGTTTTGCTGGAGAACGTCTTGCTGTCGTCGACGACAAACCCGGCACCACTCGCGATCGTCTTGTGGCTGAAGCGGAATGGAACGGGGTCATATTTGACATCGTCGACACTGGCGGTATCGACCCAACCAACATGAGCCGGTTAGAGCCGCTCTCCATCGATTCTGCGGATTACATCTCCAGCATCCGCGATCAAGCGGAGATTGCTGCGCGCGAAGCCGATGCAGTGCTCTTCTTGGTGGACGTAGAGAGCGGGGTCACACCCGCGGACGAAGAGATTGTCGAGATCCTGCGAAAACAGCAGCGCTTGGTTGCGGGCAAGTTACACCCCCCCGTTCTGCTTGTTGTTAATCGCTGCGACAACGCAGAGCGCCGTGCCAGAACCGCCGAATTCTACGCGTTGGGTATGGGAGATCCCATCCCCATCTCCGCTCTACATGGAACCAGCACAGGAGACCTGCTTGACCAATTAATCGAAACCATTAAATCAGAAGCTGCGCTCGAAGAGACTGACGACGAATCTTTAAAAATCGCAATCCTGGGTAGACCCAATGTTGGCAAATCGAGTTTACTGAATCGGCTCCTCGGTGAGGAACGCGTCATCGTCTCGCCCATACCCGGCACAACCCGAGATGCGGTTGATACGCAACTCGTTCACCATGGCTTGCCAATTACGCTCATCGATACCGCGGGGATCCGTCGCAGGGGACGGATCGAGCCCGGTGTTGAAAAATATTCTGTTTTGCGTGCGCTCAAGGCGATTGAACGAGCGGAAGTTGTTCTGCTGCTGATCGACGCTGTTGAAGGCGGTACCGCCCAGGATGCCCACATAGCCGGGATGATCATCGATAAGATGAAAAGCGTCGTCGTGCTTGTAAACAAATGGGACCTCGTAATAAAAGACTCCCACACCATAAACGCATATACAGAGCAGGTCCGCCAAACGCTCAACTTCTTGGACTTCGTACCCGTACTCTTCATTTCAGCCAAGACAGGTCAGCGAGTAAGCCAAGTGCTGCCGACTGCACTGCGAGTTCAGGAAGAACGCCTTATTCGGATACCGACCGGAGAGCTTAACCGCTTACTCCAAAAAGCTCTCAACACACATGCCCCTCCCACACGCAAGGGTAAGCGCCTGAATATCCTCTTTGTCTCTCAGGTAAGGACTAACCCTCCTACCTTCCTCTTCCATGTCAACAATCCAGA
>DAOWMX010000268.1 GCA_030642885.1 Anaerolineales bacterium
CTCGCCGGCAGAGTGCCTGATTGGGATCTTCACCAGGTTTACGACATTGCCCACAACATGGGGAAAACCGAAACCCATGTCGTCGATGGTGAAAAAGTGCGGGTTTGTGTGCACCGTAAAGGGGCAACTCGTGCTTTCGGTCCCGGATTCGAGGGGCTGCCAGAAGTCTACCGGCCGTTCGGCCAGCCTGTCCTCGTTCCAGGCAGCATGGGGACTGCATCATGGGTCCTGCTGGGAACAGAGGAGAGTATGACGAAGTCATTTGGATCATCATGCCATGGCGCTGGACGAGTGATGAGCCGCAGGCAGGCGAAGCGGGAAATTTGGGGCCAAGACCTGCGTCAAGAGCTTGAGGCGAAGGGCATCATCATTCGCGCGGGCTCCATGCCCGGTTTGGCAGAAGAAGCGCCAAAAGCTTACAAGGACGTTGATGCTGTAGTCGAAGTTGTCGTCCGTGCAGGTATCGCCGCCAAGGTCGCTCGCCTTCGACCCGTCGTGGTGATCAAAGGGTGAGGAAATATCTTATCTCTTCGTGAAAAACAAAAGGGGCAGTCCAAAATTATAGCGGAACTGCCCCTTCTCGTAATCCCATCTGGTTATTCTGGCATAAGCCTCAGGAAACGGCGTTTCCCAACCTTCAGAATTGCGGGCTGTTTTATATCGAGAGCCATGTTCGCATCATCGAGCAAATCCCCATCGAGTCGGACGCCATTCTGTTTGATCAAACGTCTGGCTTCACTCCTACTGCTCACCAACCCGGAATCTACCATCACATCGACAATGGTTCCTGCAGATGAGATGCTGTACTCCGGAATCTCCTCGGGATCCTCATGCTCTTGGAAAACTCGGCGGAAAGCTGCTTCGGCAGGCTCAACAGCTTCGTCGCCCTGGTAAATGGCGACGATCTCGCGCGCCAGGCGCATTTTCACATCGCGCGGATGCAGCTTGCTCTCGCCTAATCCCAGTTCGATTTCGGCGATCTCATCCGGACTGAAGCGCGTCACCAACCGGAAATAATTCATCATCGCCGAATCTGGAAGCGACATCACTTTTCCATACATCTCCTCGGGAGTCTCATCGATCCCGATGTAGTTCCCCGTGCTCTTCGCCATCCGCATATGCCCATCTGTCCCTACGAGTACAGGTGTAGTTAATGCAACTTGAGGGCGCAGTCCCATGGCCTCCTGCAGTTTCCGACCAGCGAGCAAATTGAAGAGCTGCTCGGTTCCACCGAGTTGAACGTCTGCCTTCAGCATCGTTGCATCATATCCCTGAAGTACGCCGTAGAAGAACTCGTGTAGCCAGATCGGGTCACCCTTCTCAAAACGTTTAGAGAAATTGTCACGCACCAAGAATTGCTGGACCGTAAAAAGACTCGCCATCTCGATGATCTGCTCCATGGAAAGATCAGAAAGCCACTCATGGTTGTACCGGACCTCTGTTTTCTCATTATCAAGGATTTTAAAAGCCTGGTCCGTATAGGTCTTCGCGTTTTCCATGACTTGATCATGGCTCAGTCGCGGGCGTGCTTTGTCTTTATCCGAAGGGTCACCTACCAGTGCAGTGAAGGTTCCAATGACAAATATAGCTTGATGACCGAGATCCTGAAATTGCTTGAGCTTTCGCATGGTCACGGTATGACCGAGGTGAAGATCTGGCGACGTTGGATCGTATCCGCAATAGACTCGAATCGGCTCCCCCGTCTTTGCAGATTGGATCAGCTTCTCCTTAAGTTCTGCTTGCATTGCCTCTTTCAACTTCTCGTCCCCCAGTTCGACGCCTTGCATCAAGATGGCAATTTGTTCCTCGATTGGTTTTCTCTGAGACATTCAGTCTGCTCCTATGAATACTTTGTGGCTCTAGACAATAAAAGATCAAGCGCGGGCCGCATGCGCCCACGCTTGGTTTGCCATCTTGTGCTCCTCAGAATTGAGGATCTCAGCCTGGGAATATACAGCCGAACGTGAATAGGGGGCGGTCAACGCCCCGGTAATAGATGTAACTGCATCGTCCCTTTAATTCATTCTTTCGCATAACTATGCAATCATAACATATGCCGGAGTATGGGTTCACTCAGACTGTTCGTATCCCTCCTGCTGGCAAACCCACACATCGCCTTCGAGCTCAGGCTCAAGGAGATTTGCCTTTCTGGCGATCATCGCCGCCAGCTGCTCCCCGCTTTCGATCCCGGTCTTCGCCTCTCGCCCAAATGGTCCTTTGATGCTCGTCTGGGTTTGGAAAGTGAAGACACCCTGATCGCCAACGACCATCACATACCAACCCGCTCCTCTCCTAGTTAACCTAAGAGATTCGATCTCCGGCCACATTGTCTCCAACCTGCGCAAAGGCGTCCGATAGACAAGACCACTTTCTGATACGGTAATAACCGTATTCCGTTCAAGCCAATTGGAGAAGGAGCTGGCCAATGCGGCAAGCAGAAAGAGAATGGTAAAGATGAGAGCAACCAAAGAGATGGTTCCTACGCGTGATAATAGAACCGCGTCCATGATGCTTAAGGTGAGCACCAAGAGCCAGGCGACCCATTCCCCGGATCGATTGAGCGTAATCAAACGGTAGGTTTTCTTTGCTTCGAATTCGGAAAATGCCTTCAAGAAGGTTGGACGTTCTTTCACCTCAAGCTCCTTATTTACAGATCATCTTTCGCTATTCAGAACAATCTCGGTCCTTATCTCACTCCTTAAGTTGGAAGATGACCCGTTCACAACGATCTCTCGCGAATCATTCGCTCAGAAGTGCGTTCACCTGTGAGGCCAACAAGCAATACTCCAACCAGTGTAACCAGCATACCCGCCCACGCTCGACCAGGTATCGTCTCACCGATCAACCAGGGAGAGATGAGCGCGGTTCCAATGGGCATCAAGTTTAAAGTAATGCTCATTTCAAAGGCTTTCAGTTTCTGGCGGGCGTGATTCCAAATTAAAAACGCAAGCATGGAGCTGGGCACAATTAACCAGAGCATTATTCCCCAAGTCGATCTTGGTGGAAATGCTTGCAAAGGTGAAATGAAAAGTATAGCAATACCGCCGATACCCATCGGCAAGGCGGCAAGGGTTAGAGAGTCAACCTTCTTTTCCCGAGCAATCGAACGGCCAATCAAGCCGTTGATCGTGTATGCAAGAACGCCTATAAGCGTAAGCGCAATCGAGTAAAAATCATCGAGACCAATACTCATTCCAAAAAAAACCAACCCTCCTGCGAGGACCACTACAAGCCCCAACCATTGCGGTGATGTAGGTCTTTCCTTAAGAAAGGCTGCTCCTAGAAGAAACGTCAGTACGGGAATACCATTGAGCAAAAAAGCAGATGTCATCGCGTCTAGTTTCTCTAATCCCTTGAACATCATGATGCTCCCAATGGCAAAACCAGCGAATCCCATAATACTCAGACGGAGCCAATCTTGGGTTTTTAGAACTCGCAGATTCCCTCGAGAAAAGAAAAACAGGAATGGGATGAAG
>DAOWMX010000127.1 GCA_030642885.1 Anaerolineales bacterium
ATATTGTCGTTGGTTTTGCCGGGCTTCTTGACCTCGGTTACGTCGCCTTTTACGCCATCGGCGCTTACTCCATGGCTGTCATGACTTCCCAGGGACCTCTTGGGTTCGGCTTATCCTTCTGGGCAGCAATACCCTTTTGTGTGTTGATTGCAGCTTTCGCTGGCCTCATGCTGGGCATCCCGGTTCTACGTATGCGCGGTGACTATTTGGCCATCGTGACACTCGGTTTCGGTGAGATCATCCGTATTCTGGTGCTCTCCGATATGCTCAAACCCGTCCTGGGTGGAGCCCAGGGGATATTGAAAATACCTAAACCTGAGATCTTCGGCTTTGCGTTAAAACGACCCGAACATTTTTACTACATCATCCTTGCCGCAGTCTTGCTCGCCTGGTTCGTTTCCTGGCGATTGAGTAGGGCCCGACTAGGTCGTCAGTGGTTGGCAATGCAAGAAGATGAAGATGTCGCTGAGGCGATGGGCATTCGCCTGGTAACGACTAAGCTGCTGGCCTTCTCTTTTGGAGCTGCGTTTTCCGGCCTTGCTGGCGCACTTCTGGCGAGCAAATTAACTTCTATCTTCCCTCACAGCTTCAAACTAGAAATTTCCATCAATGTCCTCGTTTTGATCCTCATCGGCGGTCTGGGAAGTCTTCCAGGGGTGGTGATAGGCGCCCTGATCCTTGTTGGTCTGCCTGAGCTGCTCCGTGAATTCGCAGAATATCGCCTCTTGATGTATGGCATTCTCATGATCGTCATGATGTTGGCTAAACCGGAAGGCTTCTGGCCTTCGCAGATAATGAAACGTGAACTGCACATCGATGAAGAGTCTGAAATGCTTAGCGCTGAAGCAGGAGATTGAAGATGACAGAAAACAACATAATCCTGGCTTCAAAAGCTGTATCAAAGAATTTCGGCGGACTTGTTGCTGTCAGCGAGTTCGATTTTGAAGTTTCAGAACACTCCATCGTCAGTATCATCGGACCAAACGGCGCTGGTAAGACGACCTTTTTTAACTGTGTTACCGGATTTTACGCCATCGATGAGGGCGATATTCTCTTCGACGGCGAATCCATCAAGGGTAAATCTCCGGACCAGATCGCTCAACTTCATATCGCCCGCACCTATCAGAATATCCGCCTTTTCGCCAATATGACGGCGATTGAAAATATCCTCTTAGGTATGGAACCGGATCTACATTCACATTGGTATGGCGCCATTCTCAATACAGCCAGTACTCGCGACGAAGAAGAACACGCTGTCGAAGAAGCCCGTCGCCTGCTTAAATACATGGGGCTGGTCGGCAGTGGAGACCTCTTAGCGAGGAATCTACCCTACGGGGATCAGCGCCGCCTTGAAATCGCCCGAGCACTGGCCAATGAACCGAGGATCTTACTTCTCGATGAGCCTACTGCCGGCATGAACCCGCAGGAATCAGCAGAAACTATGCGCTTAATCCAGCGGATTCGAGATGACCTGGGAATCACAATCTTGCTAATT
The DNA here is from genome assembly GCA_030642885.1 of Anaerolineales bacterium. Classification (GTDB taxonomy): domain Bacteria; phylum Chloroflexota; class Anaerolineae; order Anaerolineales; family E44-bin32; genus E44-bin32. The sequence goes on from DAOWMX010000127.1 coordinate 1,496, forward strand.
GAGCACGATATGCGCGTCGTTATGGGGGTTTCTGAGCGAGTCACTGTCCTTGATTACGGAGCGAAAATCGCAGAAGGCACCACCGATGAAATTCAGAGAAACCCGCAAGTTATTGAAGCCTACCTGGGCCGCGGCGCGGCGACAGGTCTAGAAACTACTTCATCAGATTCATAACGAGGAGCCAGCTCCCATGCCGATGCTCGAACTAAATGATGTACATGCCTACTACGGCAACATCCACGCTCTGAAAGGCATCTCGATCACCGTAGATGAGGGCGAGATCGTCACGCTGATCGGAGCCAATGGTGCCGGTAAGACATCAACGCTCCGAACCATCACTGGCCTGCTTAAACCGAAGACCGGCTCCGTGATTCTCGATGGGGAAGACCTCGCTCCCTACCCTGCACACAAGATTGTTTACAAAGGCGTGGCCATGGTTCCGGAGGGCAGAGGGATATTCGCAAAGCTTACCGTCCGTGAGAACCTGGACATGGGTGCATTTAGCCGCAGCGATGCTGATGGTATTAAACAGGATCTCGAACGCGCCTTTACGCTTTTCCCTCGTTTGAAGGAGCGAGAAAGCCAGATCTCCGGGACCCTCAGCGGCGGGGAACAGCAGATGCTCGCCACTGCGAGGGCGTTGATGGCTCGCCCCCGTTTGATGTTGATGGACGAACCATCGATGGGATTGGCGCCGGTTCTCGTGGAAAGCGTGTTTGATATTATTCAGGAGATTAATAAAGAAGGGACGACTATTTTGCTCGTTGAGCAGAATGCACACATGGCGCTTCAAATTGCCCAGCGTGGATATGTTCTCCAGACTGGCGAAATTGTATTAAGTGACTCAGCCGAGGGTCTCCGTAAAGACCCAATGGTGCAAAAAGCTTATCTCGGGATGGAGTAAAGAACACAATTTACCAGCGTCTTTCCCAAGAGCACGGTGGTTCTTCAACAGAATCTTCGTGTTCTTGATTTATATGCAAATCAAGAGCAGCTGCAATTACTCAGAAAGCATGGTTTAGAATATATCCGCGAGTGCTGAACTATGCCTCCAGGAAGTGCATCTCTTACATGTAGGCGCTTCCTATGAATATAAAAAGGGTTAACTATGACTGGCGACATTCCAAACACGGCCGATATCGTCGTCATCGGCGGCGGTGTAATGGGCGCGAGCACCGCGTATCACCTGGCAGCTGCCGGGGCTGGGAAAGTCGTTCTTCTAGAGAAAGAACCTTATTTCGGGCAAGGCGCCACCGGCCGTTGTGCCGGGGGGGTGCGCTATCAATTTGCTACTGAAATCAACGTGCAATTATCCATTGCCAGTCTTGCCATGCTCGAAAGCTTTGAGCAGGATACCGGACAGGATCCCCTCTACCGAAAATGCGGCTATTTGTTCGTACTGACCCAGGAGGCGATGGTGGCCAAATTCAAAGGCAATGTCGCCATGCAAAACCGACTTGGAATAAATCCACGTTGGTTAGGGGCCGAAGATGTCAAATCTCATCTTCCAATGATGCGCTTCGAAGATGCACTAGGCGGCACCTTTCATCCCGATGATGGTTTAGCTGACCCAAACAGCGTGGTTATGGGCTATATTCAGCGTACTCGCCAGCTTGGCGTAACCGCCCTCACAGAGGTCAGTGTCCTAGATATTGATACCGAGGGTAATCAGGTTCAGCGGGTCGTGACCAACTCGGGATCAATCGCCACCCAGGTCGTCGTTGACGCTGCCGGACCCTGGGCGGGGCTTATAGGGCGCATGGTGGGCTTGGAAATCCCCATCACCCCGATCCGCCGGCAAATGCTTACGACGACGCCTCTCCCTGACCTCCCTGCCGATTTCCCATTTGTTATTGACTTCGCACAATCACTCTATTTCCATCGAGAAGGAAACGGCGTTCTTACCGGAATGTCGAACCCGGACGAGAAACCTGGCTTCGATCAAACGATTGACGGAGAATGGGAATTGGTCGCCATGCAAGCTGCTGCGGAGCGGATGCCGATGCTGGAAACGGCAGGCCGCCAAACGGGCTGGGCAGGGCTATACGAAGTAACGCCCGACGCACATCCCATTTTTGGCGAGACGCCCATCGATGGTTTTTATCTGGTCGGTGGATTTTCAGGACATGGGTTTATGCACGGACCCATCGCCGGGAAGTTAATGACGGAAAGAATCCTGGAGGGGAATGCTCATACGGTAGATGTCTCCTCCTTGGATCTGGCACGCTTTGATGAGAATCGTCTAATATTCGAATACAACGTGGTGTAGAGATATGGAAGCTGAAATTATTACAATTGGAACAGAATTGCTGCTGGGCGAACTCGTTGATACGAATACGCGTTATATCGCCCGAGCCCTGCGCGAAATCGGCCTCGACCTTTATCGAACCAGCACCGTCGGCGATAACATCGATAGGATAGCCGAAGAGATTCAAGCGAGTATGCAGCGCGCAGACGCCGTAATTACCACCGGCGGTTTAGGACCAACAATTGACGATCCTACGCGTGAAGGTATAGCGAAGGCTTGTGGCGTTGAGACGGTCTTCATGCCCGAATTATGGCGGCAGATCGAGGATCGTTTCTCAGGTTTCGGCAGTATTCCTACCGAGAACAACCGTCGCCAAGCGTATATCCCCGCGGGTTCCACCCCCATTGAAAATCCCGTGGGAACCGCTCCGGGTTTCATCGTCGAGACCGCCCATTCCGTAGTCATTTCATTGCCCGGCGTCCCCGCCGAGATGCAGTACTTGCTTGTCAATGACGTCATCCCCTATCTTAAGCAGCGCCTTGGATTAAAGAGCATCATCAAAAGCCGCATCGTCCGCACCGCAGGTATCGGAGAGTCAATGCTAGACCAAATAATTGAGGACCTGGAAAAGCTCCACAATCCGACAGTCGGTCTCTCTGCTCATCCCGGACGTGTGGATATCCGTATCACAGCAAAGGCTAAGACAAATAAAGAAGCCGACAAGATGATCTCAAGTGTCGAGGCTACGCTCGAGGGCCGTATTGGAAGAGCGATTTACGGCAAAGATGATCAGACGCTCGAAACCGTCGTCGTCGATTTGCTAAAGGAAAAGGGAATGCATCTCGCTATTCTTGAAGCGGGAACAGATGGAGCCCTCGCGGCTTCTTTAGCAGAATACCCAGAGGTAATCGCCAGCACACAGAGCCTCTCAGAAATCGGCTCGGATGAAATGCTTTCTGCAGCTTTAAAACACGAGATGGAAAAAGTTAACGCCCAAGCAGGTTTACTTCTCGCGATGAAACCATCACGGGAGGGCAACACAGCGATGATCCATGTCTTACTTCCTGGAAACGAACATATGGAGCACAAATCTTACGAAGCGCACTTCGTGAACATGAAAACTCGCTCCGTAAGCTACGCACTCCATTGGCTCCGCCGTTTATTATTAGCACCGTAGGATTCCTTGCTGGCCCCTTGTGAACCGCTGAAAGTGTGTTCCTTGACAGACGGTATTAGCACTTCTATAATCCGAAACGGTGATGCGGGCATGGCTCAGTGGTAGAGCGTCTGCTTCCCAAGCAGAATGTCGCGGGTTCGAATCCCGCTGCCCGCTCTAAACGTAAAGCCTCCTGAAATCCTCTGGAGGTTTTTTGTTTTAATACTGCACGAATCAAGGGAAATCCAAGAAGCCAACTATTTTGTACGTTTTTATTGCTCACCTTACATCCGTAAGTGGATTGAAAGGTCCATTCTCACTAAAGAATGCTAAGATGAAATCACACAGAGCACCATACAGTTGTATCGGAGACAACAGGATAATATTAGTGAAAGGGTGTCTAGAGAATCGGCGCCAATGAGCAGCCGACCTGCGCCCCAAAATTCTACCGACAGCCTCCAGATACCAATTATGGACAGCTCTATGTTCTCCTCCTCAAGAGCCCTCGCTGTGACGACGAGGGCTCTGCTGGCTAATGAGCGTACCATTGACTATAATCCCTCTCCACAGGGTGGAGGGTTTCATTCGAATTGATCCCTTATGGCTGATAAATTTCGAACGATTCTGTATGTTGAAGATAATCTCGATAACCGCAACCTTGTGAAGCGCATTCTTGAGGCTGCAGGGTATCAATTTATTGGTACCGACAATGCCACAGATGGGATAGCACTCGCACAGCGGCATCACCCTGACTTGATCCTGGTGGATATTAATTTACCTGAAGTTGACGGGCTTACCATGACCCAGGAATTAAAAGCAGATGCGCAATTTAAAAAAACCCCCATTATCGCCATAACTGCTAACGTAATGCGCGGCGACCGTGAAAGAACATTAACCGCGGGATGTGATGACTATATTCAAAAACCCATCGATGTAGATCATCTCCCGAGGCAAATTGCACGCTTCTTGCACCAGTAAGGCATATTTCGCATCAACCTAGAGGGTTAGAGCAAAGTGACGAGTAACGCTAAGGAAACCACAATCCTGATCGTCGAAGACAATGTCTCGAATTTTGTCCTGATGGCCCGCTTGCTCGACCATATGGGAGTTCATTGTGAATGGAAAACCTCCGGCTACGAAGTTGTAGAGTATGCCGACACTCTCCCTGAGGTTAATCTCATCCTGATGGACATTCGACTACCATACGAGGACGGGTATCAGGCGCTTCGCAAATTACGCGCCTCGGAGGTATTGCGTGACATCCCAGTCGTTGCGGTCACCGCATACGCGAGCGAGGAACAGATGCAGCGATCTCGAGCCGCCGGATTTGACGGCTTCCTCGGCAAACCTCTCGACCCTGATCGTTTCCCTGCTCAAATTAGCCGCATCCTTAATGGCGATTCTGTTTGGGAGATTGAGTAGCTGTGGTCAGTCCAGTAACCCATCCACAACCTACAGATCAGCGCGAGGAACGTGGAAGTCTCATGCGTCGAATTCCTTTCCTCATCCTGCCTCTCATCCTCATCCCCTTGATTTCCCTGGGCGTTGGCGCATTCCTTAGCTCTAGAAATCTTATGCGAGATCAGGCCGCGAGCCAGATGGTCTCGGCTGCGCAGTCGCAGGTCCAGGTCTTGCAGGAATGGGCCAACACTTCCGAGCAGCGTCTCCAGCTTGGCAGCCAACGAACGGCTCTTCGTGGAGCTGCATCCGATTTATACCGACTTCCCGCCTCCTCCTCCAATTACCGCGCCGCTCTAAACAGCGCTCGAACCGAACTCGAAGATC
>DAOWMX010000104.1 GCA_030642885.1 Anaerolineales bacterium
GTTTTATTAAGGTCAATGATCTGGTCCTTTTGTATATCCCGATCCGACTCCAAACAGCGAATAGCTAACTCCTCACTCACGCCAAGACCCGGCTGTTGTATACTAATCCGGTGACTTCCTGGGAACTGCAGCGCAATTGGGAGATCGTCCGCTACCTGGTCTACTACCTGGTAGAGGATCTGGTATCCCCGGACCAAATCTCCGGCAAAGACATCGTCGATTTCAGCAGCGGGTTGGGGGACCTGAGCGAGTACATCTATTCACATAACCCAAAATCGCTGATCGCCACATCGCCCGACGACGTCCCCTCGCCTGTCAGCCTGACCGGAAAACCCGGCTTCCGCTTCATCCCCAATCTACACGCCGGCATGATCAGCGAGGCGCTGGCCCCCAACTCTGTTGACCTGTTCGTCGCCCGCATGGTTTTCCAATTCCCAACCGACGAAGGCGACCGCATTGACGTCGACGGCATGCTGGCTCAGATATTTACGATCCTACGTCCGGGCGGGCGCTTGATTATCTGCAGCCACGAATTCACCCAGCTAGACGACCACCCTGAAGACTGGGACCTGCCACTGGAAGGCTACCTGGAAAACCTTCCGGCAGAGCACACAGGACGCCATTCCGCTCGTATCCAGGGCTTGATCGAGTTGATCGAAGCGATTGGCCTGCCGCCGCGCGAGGGCGTTCATGGACAGACCGGTTTTGGCCTCAAAGCCCTCATGGCTGTCGACTCATTCGTCCAGGCTGGTTTTAAAATCGAATCCTCCGCTGAGATTGAGGATTTCACCTTCCCGGTCGGCATCAGCCAGGACATTGCGACCCGGAAAGATTATTACCGCGAATTGGGCCGCCGGGTTTTTACCATCAAACAAGCGCGCATCCATTCCCCCGCTTTTACCGATAAATACACACGGCCGGCCGTGCTTAAAAACATCCTGCAGGAGCTCAACCAACTGCACCCCTTTGTTACCGTGCCGATATTCAAGATCCAGGCTGTGAAAGAATAAAGCGCAGGACTGCGCAGCCACCTCTTACCGCCCGGCAAATATGTTCACCTTATCGTTGAAATAAAGCCAGAAGGTAATATTGGTTGCGTGCTTACGGTGTAATGAACCTCTTGTTCGAAGGCTGTCGGGGCTCAGGAAAACGAAAAAAGCCTCCCATGAAACACACATCGGAGGCATTCCTCTTTCCTGCCGTAATTCCTCAGACCTGTCATTCTGAGCGACCTTAGGGAGCGAAGAATCTCGGCTTGGTCTTATAGATCACAACGGATGGTGGAGATTCTTCGTCGCTCTGCTCCTCAGAATGACATTGCTGAGAGGGGTCTTGTGTTTCCGCCATGTCTTATATATAAAGCTTGTCCTTATCAACATCCTCGCGCAGAATTCTTAACTCCTCATCCGTTGGGGGCGGATACTCTTCAATCTCATCCGCCATAAGGAGCTCAAAGCCGGTGTTCTCGAGAACATCGTCGATTGTTACTCCCGGTTGGGTTGCGAGCAGCATCATGCGTTTGCTGTCGGGGTGATAGCCCAAAACAGCCAGCGTAGTGACCACTCGATAGGGACCCGTATCCACGGGCAGCCCGGCAGCTTCGCGCGCGCCAGGTCCAGAGAGATAGCCCGGCGTGGTGATGAAATCCACTTTCGCCACAAACCTGCGCTGGTCATGAGGCATAATGGCGATCGTCCGCCAGCAGTGCGAGCCGACATCGTTTCCCCCACCGCTGCCCGGCAGTCTCACTTTTGGATGGTCATGGTCGCCGATCACAGTGCTGTTGAGGTTCCCATACGGGTCAATTTGTGCGCCACCGAGAAAGCCGTATTCAATGAACCCCCTTTGGGCAGTTTCTACCATATCTGCGAGTCCCGTTGCTGCCACGGCCTTATGAAACGTTCGGCGCTCACCGACCGCCAGGGGAAGATCATCTAATATCGCGCCCACACCACCGAATTCAAAGACAGCAACCAGATTGGGTGCATGCATCTTCTGCGCTAATGAAGCCGCCAGCATGGGGATCCCCGTCCCTATGAACGCCGTTGTGTTATCCGGCACCAGCCGCGAAGCGGTGCAAATTAATAGTTCCGTTGGATTGTATCCATTCTCTGCCATCATGACCTCCCCGGTACCATCGCCTGAAGCTGCTCCAGCCGATCCACCCCAATCAACTCCAAATACTCCTGATGATCTTTGACGTCGTGAATGTACTTCGCCAGATACTCATTGGCGCCATCCTCAGTTTTCGACGCCTCGACCCATTCTTTAATCTGCGGTTCATCGCGCTCATACGCATAGCACATCTCGCCCGGGTGGGAACCAAAGGGCGCTTCGACAACGGCATCAACAAGGAAATAAGGGATGACCGTTTTATCGGGATGTTTACGGATCTCGTCGTTTGAGATGATTTCTTCTGCGCTTACAATCAAGCGCTTGGAAGCCCGCGCCATCTCCGCAGCGAAACCACTGATGCCGTCGATCTGGGCATTCCCATACATATCTGCCCGGTGGACATGAATCAAGCCCACATCCAGAATGAGCGCCGGAATGAGGCAGATTGGTTTGCCCGTAAAAGGGCATTCCACGATTTTCGCAGCGCTGTATTTAAAAGTGTCCGTTCCCAGCATGGAACGCATAGGGAGAAAGGGCACTCCCATCGCAGCCGCTTTAAACCGCCCTGCAATTGCGCCATTGCTCCACTCGACACAGGTCTCGACCCGCCCGCTCTCTACTTCACGCCGCAGGACGCTCGAGACCCCATATACCTCCAGAGCGATGTAGGTGATATCCAAAGCCTTTACCAGCTTTGCAGCCAGAAGTGTATCGAGCTCAGTTACACCCTGCCCGGCCATACGCAGGTCTTTCACGCCCTGGCGAACGATCTCATTGACCAGAGACATTGGGCAGCGGACCGTGCCATAAAGCTCTGTGCCGACATAATCGCCGTCATGAATGAAGCGTTCAACTGCCTCCGCTTCACTCATCCGCTTGTCAATCAACTGTTTGGGTTTACTCTGATTCGATTTTCGGAAAGCATCAAGATCGACTGGTTGAATTAGCTTCCCGATCCCTTCATCAAGCACTTTCATACGCAACTCCCTATCGAATGTTGTTCGATTTTCTCTGAGGTGGGTCCGGCCAGCTTGCAAGCATCGCCGCTGGAGCACCCATCATAGAATAACCGCAGGATTCAATAATCGTAATTCACAATCACCTTTGAGGTTCCCATCGTGAGGTTCGCACTTCTTCCGTAGATTAGATGGCACCCATTGTAGATCAAAGAGAGAATACGCTCAACCTGAAGCTGCTCTAAGGGAACGTGCGATCCTGACAAATTAAGTTTCGTCATCACAAGCTAAGTAGGTTAATTAAAATGCGCACACCGAAGTGTGCACTACCACAGGTGCGGTGAGAGTTATCAATCACATCACATTACTGCAAAAAGTTATGCGGGTTTACCTTGCCATATTCATCGTGCATGATCTCGAAATGCAAGTGTGGTCCTGTCGAATTGCCGGTTGAGCCCATCGCGCCGATCACGTCTCCCTGATAGACGGATTGCCCACAAATCACATTAATTGCGCTGAGATGAGCATACAGCGTTTGCCACCCATTGCCGTGATCCAGGACGATCACGTAGCCGTATCCCCAATCATTCCAACCCGAATAGACCACCACGCCTGAATCCGAAGCGAAGATGGCATGCCCGGTGCTGCCGGCGAGATCGATCGCCGGATGAATAGAGCTGTAATCGAAGCCGGAGACATAGTGCAGTGGTGTTGGAAATATGAATATCCCGCTGCCGACAACACCATCATAGATCGAGCCGCATGCACCCGGTCCAAGGACCCTTGCCACCGCGGGATTGCTGCGCGAGATGCGCGGCGCGCTCCAGGAAACCAGGGCGCGCTGACCGCCGGGGATAATCAGCACCATTCCCGCTTCGATATCTGGGTTCTCTGGGTCCATGTTAGGGTCAATATGATTTGTCGGCCACTGGATAATCTCACTGGGCTCGACGCCAAAGAACCGGGCAACACCACTCAATCCATCCCCTTCATGCCATTCATACAACGTTCCATCCACTGGTGAAATGTTGAGTTCCTGCCCGGGTTTGAGCCGGTGGGGATCGTCCTGGAGCACGTCGTAATTGCCCCATAAGATCGTTTCAGGCTTCAGGCTAAATTTGTCTGCAATCCCGAAGAGGCTGTCCCCCTCCTGCACCTGATATGAAATCACTTCAAGTCGTGGACGTTCAGGGAAAACTGTATGGATGTCCGTCGAGCGTCCCACACCTGCAAGTTGAGTTGAGCCACCTGCGTACGGAGGCAGGTCGGCAATCCCGAGCCTTAATATTGATGGTGCTGCGAGGTCAGCGCTTTCGTTTTCTTCCACCACTCCGGCGTATGCGTCTAGCGGGAGCGTATCCCAACCCAGGCGGGCAGCCCACACCCCCAACGCTATGAGGGTTAGTAGGGCTAGGTGGCCCGTGAAACGCAGGATAGGGTCGCGCAACGTAACCGCGCAAATTTTCGCCCATAACTCGATGCGCTTCCATGCTCGAATCGGAGGCGAGCCTTTGTCGCTCGCCTTCGCTGCTTTCTCCTGCAATTTCTCCACCTTCCCTTGATCCTACGCGCGCATCATATCAAGCGCGTTGTGGACCGTCAAGCATCAGCTTTAGACATCCTAAGGAAGAACATACCACGGATTTACAAATCCATCCTGAAAACGTGTTTCAAAATGCAGGTGTGGTCCCGTCGAATTGCCGGTGGAACCGGCCAGCCCGATACTCTGCCCCTGGTTCACGCTCTGCCCACACCCCACACCGACCTGGCTCAAGTGGGCATAAACGGTTTGCCAGCCGTTCCCATGATCAATCATAACCATATTGCCATAGCCAACCGTCGACCAGCCAGCGAAAACGACGACCCCGCCGTCTGCAGCCCAAATTCCCGCCCCCATCCCCGCAGCGATGTCGATCGCCAGGTGGCCGGACCAATAGTCATTACCAGAGATGTAATGGTTGGAGGCCGGCCAGATAAAGCCTCCGGTTCCAACAACGCCAGTATAAGGTCCGGCACAGCCGCCGGGTCCATATGCCGCGCCGACGCCCGCCTGGCCACGAGCGATTGTCGGGACAAACCACTGCCTAAAAGCTCGCTGGCCTTCGGGGACGATCAACCAGGTCCCAGGCATAATCTGCGGATCGACAAAGCTGATGTGGTTTCCGGGATATTCAATAATCTCCCGCGACTCAACACCAAATAAGCCAGCGACATAATCGAGATCATCCCCTTCCTGCCATTCATAATACGTCCCATCGACCGGCAAAATATTCAACTCCTGGCCAGGTTTTAAAAGGTGAGGGTCGTCATTTAATACCTCAAAATTTCCCCACAACAGCGTCTCTGGTTCGATGCCAAACTTCGCCGAAATCCCAAAGACCGAATCACCCGGTTGAACTGTGTAGTGAAGCACATCGACGCGTGGCCGACCAGGCTTCGATGTGTTTAAGTTAGCTGTCCGGGAGAGCATCTTCGTTTCAACATCAGGATCGTAAACAGGGAGAGCGGAAAGATCTGTGAGGTCTCCAGAAGAGACGCGTTCGCCAGAAGATGCCGGTGTAACGCCGGCCTGGCTGCGCGATCGAAACTTCAACCCGATCACCCTGCCGGCTGCGATTACACAAAGCGCGCCGATGATGAAAGGCGCGACGGTCCACAGCCGCTGTCGCCAGTCTCGTGGTCGGTTTTGGTTATTGATCTTCGGAGAGTGATTCAAGAAACTCGATGTTGTTTTCAGTTTGTGCGATGCGGTGCAAGAGCGCTTCGGTGGCAGTAGTGATGTCCATTCCAGCTCCGATCGGCGGTTCTATCATTTGAGCGAACATCCGCCGCATCAGCCATACGCGCCGCGTGAGATCTGGTCCAAGCAGTAGTTCCTCACGGCGAGTCGAGGAACGATCGATATCAAAAGCGGGGAATACTCGTCTCTCCTGCAGCTTGCGTGAGAGGTGAAGTTCCATATTCCCAGTTCCCTTAAATTCCTCATATACGACATCATCCATGCGTGAGCCCGTATCTACGAGCGTTGTGGCGATGATTGTAAGTGATCCACCTTCTTCAATTTTACGTGCTGCTCCGAAGAATCGCTTCGGCGGATAAAGGGCGGCGGGGTCGATACCACCCGAGAGTGTCCGACCTGAGGGCGTCACCATCAGGTTATAAGCTCTCGTGAGGCGCGTGATCGAATCGAGAAGAATGGCGACATCCTTCCCGCACTCCACCAAACGCTTGGCTCTTTCCAGTGCCATTTCCGCTGCACGGACATGTGAAGTAACCGGTTCATCAAACGTGGAGGCAATCACTTCTGCATCGACCGAACGATCCATATCGGTCACTTCTTCCGGCCGCTCACCGATGAGCGCAACCATGAGGTGAACCTCAGGATACTTCAGAGAAATCGCGTTGGCGATTTGTTTTAATACCGTCGTTTTCCCGGCCTTCGGTGGGGAAACAATTAACCCGCGCTGCCCTTTGCCAATAGGCGAGATCAAATTGATCAATCGCGTCGCGAGTGTGAACCGATCCGTCTCGAGATCAAATCGTTCAACCGGGAAGATTGGCGTTAGGTCGTTGAACCGCGGCCGGTCTTTCGCTTCTTCCGGATCCATTCCATTTATCGATTCAACGCGCAGCAAGCCGAAATATTTCTCCGTGTCTTTCGGAGGGCGGATTTGGCCTATGATCATATCCCCTGTTCGCAATTTAAAGCGTCGCATCTGGGATTGTGAAACATAGATATCATTGCGACCCGGGAGATAGTTATCGGAACGCAGAAACCCCATCCCCTCGTTCATGATTTCCAACACACCGCCGCGCAGCTCCAGTCCCTTTCGTTCCGCGTCCGACTGCATAATCCGGAGAATCAAGTCCTCTTTTTTCATGCGTGAGGCGCCGCTCACATCATACTCTTTCGACAAATCCCTCAAGTCAGACAGAGTCATTCCTTCAAGTTGCCCTATATTCATTAATGTGCTCCCAATGGAAAATTTCGCATATTGCTTTTAACGATTAATGTTCGAGATTAATAAGTAGGTAACCACATATAGTGATAAATATTCGAGGATAGCTCAAATGTTATTCTGGTCAGAGTTGGTTGAAGGGGGTGCTGCCCTGAGACAACAAGTCTTCTTGAACGCAGTCATTATAGCACGCAGTAAGGACGGAAGCAAGCAGGGCTTTATTCCCATGCACAACCCACGTTCCAAATGTGCCCCTGCCCTCACCACTTAGATTCGTTACGAAATCAACTCTTTATACGCTTTAGCAGTTTTGAACATGGGTAGACCCCTCTGGCGATTTACCGTCACGCCGCATCTTTCACGCTGTGATACCCATTCATCCGCGGCGGAGTCACCCGATACGATCATACTGAATCTCGCTCACCACCATCAGTTTGTCCCAACGGTGTGTTGCGATGATCTCACGTACGGTTCCGGTTATCCCTCTCATCACGAGGCTGTGCGTTCGCGCGCCAGCGCCGAAGTAGTTTA
>DAOWMX010000114.1 GCA_030642885.1 Anaerolineales bacterium
CGGCTCTAGATGCGGCGAGCATCCAAATGTATTCGGCCCAGGAAGGGCAGGCTGAGACGCTGGTAGACGATTTCCTGGCCGAGCGCCTCGCGAGGGTCACCGACAGTACTGGACCGGCGCATCATGGAGGAGGACGGTCACGAGGTGGTCGCCGGCGATGATCCTCACGGTTGCCAGTGGAAAAGGGGGAACAGGCAAGACGACCGTGGCTACCAGCCTGGCTCTTGCGATTGCGGACAGCTCACCGGTGCTCCTTGATTGTGACGTCGAGGCGCCAAACGCACACATATTCCTGCAGCCGCAATTTGATCAACGTAAGGAAATTGGGCTGCCTATTCCCGAAGTAGACGAGGTTCGCTGCACAGGTTGCGGTCGATGCGCTGAGGTCTGCCAATATCACGCGATCGTGGTGATGGGGGGCAAGGTACTCGTGTTTCCTGAGTTGTGTCATGGCTGCGGCAGCTGCACTCTCCAGTGTCCGGAAGGGGCCATCGAAGAAGTCCCGAATCTGCTAGGAGTATTAGAAGCAGGACCGGCAAAAGACGGGATCTACTTCGCTCAAGGCGTTCTAAATGTTGGTGAACCGATGGCTGTGCCGGTCATCCGCGAACTTAAGCAATGGCGGCTGTTTCCGGAAGGGCACCCGATCATCCGTGATGCTCCTCCGGGCAATTCATGTCCAGTAGTTGAAACGATCCAGGGAGCAGATTTCGTACTCCTGGTGACCGAGCCAACTCCCTTCGGACTACACGATTTGAGATTGGCTATTCAGCTTACGCGCGAGCTCGGTATCCCCGCGGGTGTTGTCGTAAACCGCGATGGGGTTGGAGATGATGGTGTAGAAGAATTTTGCCGCAATGCAGGAATACCAATCCTGATGCGAATCCCGCTGGACCAAGGTATTGGCAAAGCTGTAGCGCGGGGGGAGGCGCTTGTCGAAGCTTTCCCTGAATATCTCCCCCAGTTTCGCGAACTTTATGCTCGAATTCAGTCCTTGATCGACGGCCGCCAGGATGAAGCTCTACCGAACATGGTGGCAACTGATTCTTCTAGTGGCGCGAAAGTTGGAAGGTCATGAAGCAGCTTGTGATTTTAAGTGGCAAGGGAGGTACGGGGAAAACCAGCGTTGCCGCCGCTTTTGCACATCTAGCTGCTGAAGGGACACAGCAGATGTCAATCGTGCTCGCAGACGCTGATGTGGATGCCGCCAATCTGGAGTTGGTATTAGCTCCACGCAAGCTTGCACAGGAAGATTTCTGGGGAGGAAAAGTAGCGGCGATCGACCAGGCAGCTTGCAGTGGGTGCGGTGAGTGTGTGGATGTATGCCGCTTCGAGGCCATCAGCGAAACTGACGGCGTCTTTAAGATAGATCCGATTGCCTGTGAGGGTTGTGCAGCCTGCGTATACGTATGTCCGGCTGAGGCTATCTCGATGACGGATCAGATCGCAGGAGAGTGGTACCGATCCGAGAGCCGTTACGGGCCGTTGTTTCACGCCGCGCTATATCCGGCGCAGGAGAACTCCGGGAAATTAGTGACGCTGATTAAACAGCACGCCAAACTGCTGGCGCTGGATGATGCCCATGATCTGGTCATAGTGGATGGGCCGCCAGGCATTGGTTGTCCGGTCATCTCGGCTGCTTCCGGGGCGGATTTGGCATTGATCGTCGCCGAACCGTCGGTCGCCGGTGTACACGATATGCGTCGGATTTTGCAGACGACGGAGCATTTTGGCGTACAGTCGATCGTTTGCATAAACAAGGCGGATTTATACGCAGAGGGTACAAAGGAGATCGAGACTTATTGTCAGGAGCAAGGGATTGAGGTGATTGGTTCGATCCCGTATGATTTGAATGTAACCAGGGCTATGGCAAACGGTGATCCGGTGACAGCCTATGAGCCGGACGGAGATGCCAGCCAGGCGCTGCGAGAAATCTGGAAGCGAGTGCTTTCTGAATTAAAGGAGCAGGAGGGATGAACGAGAAAGCCCCTTCTCCACTGCAGGAGGCAGTCATTGCCCGCCTGCAAGAGGTCATCGACCCCGAGACGAACGTTGACGTGATGCGGATGAGGTTGATCGAAAATCTCACGGTCGATCGTGAAGGGAAGGTTTGTTATACCTTTCGACCTTCGTCACCGCTCTGCCCACTCGCGGTTTCCCTGGCCACCCAGATAAAGCAGGCTGTTGCTGAAGTCCCGGGTGTCACCGATCAAGAAATCTTAATAGAAGGCTACATTGCAGCCGAGGAATTAACTAAACTTATCAACGAGGAGAAGTAAAGATGCGAATTGCCATTTCAGTTGAAGATAACAACGGGTTTGATAGTGTGGTCAGCCACCATTTTGGCCGCTGCCGATATTTTGTACTAGCGGATATAGAAGGAGAGGAAGTACAGGAGATCCAGGTGATCGAAAATCCTTTCTTCGCGGGACACGAAGTGGGAAAGGTGCCCGAATTCATACACAACCAGAAAGCTGATGTGATGATCAGTGGGGGAATGGGTCGCAGAGCGATCGACTTTTTCCAGCAATATGGAATTAAGCCGGCAACCGGTGGTTCCGGAACAGTGCAGGAGGTGTTAAATAAGTACCTCGGAGGCGGTATGACCCTGGCAGAGCCTTGCAAGGAGAGTATTAAGCACGCTCATGAGGGCGGTCATCACGATTAAGCAGGGAAGAATTGCGTAAATAGCGAGTGGAGAAACTCAATTCAGCTGGAGAAAGCAGGAGGCGTAACTATGTTTAGAGGTCAAGGAAGAGGTCAAGGTAGGGGCGGCGGACAAGGACGAAGAGACGGGTCTGGTCGTATGGGGGGACCCGATGCAGCCGGCCCTGATGGGGAGTGTGTCTGCCCGAAATGTGGGCATAAGGTGAAACACGTAGCCGGGCAACCTTGCTTCGAGAAGAAATGCCCTGAGTGCGGCGAGGCGATGATGCGCGCCTGATGGAGGTATGCATTGACTTTTGAGACTTCAAGTTAGTTTCAAATCCTTTGTCAGGTTCTCAACCGCGAACCATCGGAACCGTGCAGAGGGGTGCCCACGTGCAGAGAGAACAAGATAACGGGAGAGATGTCATGGTTGAGGGCGAAAGAATGTTGGCAGGGGAAAGGATCGGTGTGTTTGGAAAGGGGGGGGCGGGAAAAACAACTACATCGGTCTTGATGGCCAAGGTTCTGCATAAGCAGGGATATGATGTCTGTGTCCTCGATGCTGATTCCACAAATATAGGTCTGCATAAAGTTTTGGGAATTGACCATCCGCCTGACTCCCTCATTGATTACTTCGGGGGAATGGTATTTAGTGGGGGGATGGTAACTTGCCCGGTGGACGATCCGACGCCGCTAATTGGTGCGGAGGTCTCGCTGGATCAACTATCTACCAGGTTCTACGCAAAAACTCCTGAGGGGATCATATACCTGTCTGCCGGGAAGATTGCGGGTATGGGGCCGGGCGCAGGCTGCGATGGCCCGATCAACAAAATCGCCAGGGATTTCAGGTTGCTGTCGGATCGGAAATCCCTGGTTACATTAGTGGATTTCAAGGCGGGTTTTGAGGATTCCGCCAGGGGAGCTATAACCAGTCTGGATTGGGCAGTTGTTGTTGTTGATCCCACCAGTGCTTCGATCCAGATGGCGATCCATATGAAGGAAATGGTGGAAAAGCTAAACGCTGGCCAATTACCTGCGACGAGTCATCTCGAAAACCCAGAATTTGTGGAGATTGCGCAAAGGATTTTCAGGGAAGCGGAAGTTAAAGGTGTTCTGATAATATTGAACCGCGTCAAGGATGATGAGATGGAAAGCTATATGCGCGAGAGACTCTCTGATGGTGGGATTGAGCCTATTGGGATCATTCACGAAGATCCTGCATTGACGATCTCCAGTCTTAAGGGAACACATCTCAAGGCAACGAAGTTGATGAGTGATGCGGAAAAGATTATCAGAGAGATAGAACTGGCCAAGAAGCGCAGCGTTTCGCAGAGTTAATCAGCAGCTCGGAAGGAAGGGCATATGTGTCAAGCGAAAATCATATTAATGCGTGACGAACATCAAGAGGTCGTCATGGAAGACGTGATCTATTTGCGGATTGACGGTGACGAAGTGACGGTTTCGCGCTTCTTTGAAGAACCGGTGGCGCTGCGCGCTTCAGTTACAGCGTTGGATTTCCTGAAACACACCGTCACCTTGGTCCCATTAGAGGGGGAGAAGGATATTGGCTTATGAAGGTGAAGACTGAAAAAGACAAGCTGCGCATCCTCCTGCCGCATTGGATCGATCACAATGCTGGGCACTTGGCCGAGTTCCGGGAGTGGGCAGAAAAAGCAGGGGAGGCTAAGCAGAATATTCTCGATGCCGCGGCACAAATGGAGGGTGCAAACTGCGCCCTGGAAGCTGCTCTTGCGCAAATGGGTGGGGCGCTGGAGGATGAGCATCACCATCATCATTGAGATCGAACTTTCGGACGGAACTACACCCGTGAACCGCTGTTCGAACAGGTGAATGAGAATCGTCATGCAAGATGGCCGCGTGTCTCCTCCTCATCCTGCGGATGAGGAGGTAGTTCAGAATCAAGGGCGGTCGATGGGCGAGCATGGTTAAGAGACGTGGACGCATTGAAATGGAAAGGCTGTTGAGATGATTGCTTTCGGCCCAGTTCCATCGAGACGCCTAGGACGGAGCCTGGGGATTAACAACATCCCACCGAAGATCTGTACCTACACCTGCGTCTACTGCCAGCTGGGGCGCACCCTAAAGATGCAGGTTGAGCGTCAGGCTTTCTATGAACCAGAAGAAGTTCTCAGGGTGGTCCGTGACAAGGTGACCAGTGCCCTGGACCAAGATGAAGCCATCGATTATCTGACCTTCGTTCCCGATGGCGAGCCAACGCTGGATCTCAACTTAGGCGTTGAGATCGCTGCCTTGCGCGAGCTGGGTATTCGCATCGCCGTTATAAGCAACGCCTCCCTGATATGGCGGGAAGATGTGCGCGCTGAGCTCATGACCGCCGATTGGGTGTCGTTGAAGGTTGATGCTGTGCGTCTCCCAACGTGGCGACAGATCGACCGGCCTCACGGCAGCCTCACTTTACCTGCTATTCTGGAGGGTATACGGACATTCGCCGATGATTTCAAGGGTGACTTTGTCACCGAGACGATGCTCGTGGAGGGGGTGAATGACAACGAGGATGACCTGGTTGAAATCGCGGAATTCCTCGGCGAGGTCCAGCCTGCGATAGCTTACCTCTCCATTCCCACGCGACCTCCAGCGGAGGATTGGGTGCTGGCTGCGGATGAGGAGTCCATTAATCTGGCCTACCAACTTGTGGGTAAGCGGGTGGATCATGTCGAGCTTCTCCTGGGCTATGAAGGAAACGCATTTTCCTCGACCGGGGATGCCGAGGATGACATATTGAGCATCACCGCAGTGCACCCCATGCGTGAGGACGCGCTACGCCATCTCCTCAAAGAGGCGGGAGCGGGTTGGGATCTCGTTGCCGAGCTCATCCAGCAGGATAAGTTGGTAGAGCTGCAGCATCTGGGGAAGCGCTTCTATCTACGGCGCATTCACCCTCTTGGAGATAAGAGCCGTTGAACCTGACGATAATCTTCAACGATAACCTCTCTGCTGCTTTCTGCGTTTAATCCCACTCGCTTACATGTAGGGATGGTCTGCTCCGGATATACTGCTGATAAATGAGGGGACGAGGCGTTAATCCTCAATAAGGGAGAAGCTCATGACTTCGAAAACAAATATCGGCATCATTATCTGCGATCGATACCGTCGATGTGCGGGGGGAAAATGTCTTCGTTCAATGAAGAAAAGGGAAGGCGCATTCAGCATCTACGCAGAGGCTGAAATCGAATTGGTTGGATACACCACTTGTGACGGTTGCCCTGGTGGCAATATTGAATATGCCGGGGAAGAAATGGTTAAGAACGGAGCACAGGTGATCCACCTGGCGACGGGCATGATCGTTGGTTACCCGCCATGCCCATATATAGAAACTTTCAAGTCCTTTCTTAAGCATAGATACGGTGTCGATGTCGTTGTGGGCACGCACCCCATTCCGGAAAAGTATCTTGAGATGCATACGCTTCTAGGCACCTGGGATGATGCATCGTGGAAACCGCTTCTTGACCCAACGATGACGGATGAGACCATTCGAAAGGCATATAACTAGTTAGACCCATATCTGTTCAAAATTACTATGAAGATCATTGTATTGACCGATATCCACGCAAACCTTCCAGCTATTGAAGCGGTTATCAAGGATATTCGCTCGGAGGGTTACGACGCGATATTTCATATGGGTGATGTTATCGGCATCGGTCCCTATCCTGCTGAATGTATGGATCTATTGTTAAACCTTGATAAGATCAAATTTATTATGGGCAATCATGATTATTTGTATATTCATGGCTTGCCACAACCGCGACCTGAATGGATGAGTGAAGGAGAACTAAATCATCAACGCTGGACTCATTCACAATTAGGGTCTGATTATCGTGAAGTCATCGCCAATTGGCCCTTTATCATCGAGGAAGAATACGCGGCTTTCCATGTGTCTTTCATGCATTATGGTTTAGGAGAAGGTGACCAATCATTCAAAGCATTCGCATTGAACCCTTCGCCAAGAGATCTTGATGAGATGTTCGTGTCGATTGACGCTGATTTAATATTTTTCGGCCACGATCATTTGTCTTCTGATACCCTGGGTAATTCACGGTATATCAATCCGGGATCACTGGGGTGTCAGAAGATACCCGAAGCGCCTTATTGCATTGTCGAATTTCGTGAGGGCGATTTCAAGATTCGTCACTGTCGTTCTCAATATGATGACAAGGAACTTTATAAAGCTTTCGAAGCTCGTAATGTGCCTGAGAGAGAGTTTATATATGATGCCTTCTTTGGTGGTCGTTTCCCTCCATAATTGAATGTATTACGTCTTACACCTTTACGTAGCGGACCCTAGTTTCTGGCGAGTTGGCGCAAGACTTGATGAATAAAACTAAACCTCCCGCAGGTTCAAAACCTGCGGGAGGTTAGAGATGCTCAAAAGTCGTTTCCTCCGTCATCACTGGGGGAGAAGTATCAACTCACCAGACATATTTATCATCTCTATGCGA
>DAOWMX010000209.1 GCA_030642885.1 Anaerolineales bacterium
CGGTCTCTGGGATTATGGCAAGATGAAGATTAACAGCGCTGGCGCGCATACGATCTTCCCCGGTCGGTACGAGGAAATCACGGTACTGGCGAACGCGGACGTAACGATGAATCCCGGGATGTACTGCGTCTACGGCAACAAGGGCTTCACGAGCAACGGCGGCTCGATAACGGGCGCCGACGTTTTCATCTATATGGAGGACGGCGGGTTTGACCTTGGCGGCAATACGCTCGTTAACCTCAGCGCCGTGGAACCCCCCAATACTCTTGTGGACCCATCCTATAATGATTGGGCGGGCATGCTTCTATACGTTGACCCCAACAACACCAACCCGATTACAATCACCGGCGCATCAAACACACTTTACGCCGGAACGATCTACGCCCCATCTTCTCTGGTTACGCTGGAGGGTGGGGGCACTACGATGGGGATCAACGCCCAGATCATCGGTGAAACGGTGAAGGTCACCGGCAACGCAGAACTTAATATCACCTACGACGAGAGCAAACTCTTCTTTCTGCCGCCAGCGCTCGACTTAGTGAAGTAAACTGAATAACCACATTAAGATGGGGGATGTTGGCTGGTAAACATATTCGCAAAGTTCTCTCCGATTAAATCAAAAAGAGGTGCGCTGATCGTAACAAGATCAGCGCACCTTTTGTAGCCCTATTTTTGTCCCCGGCCAGAACTACCGAAGAAAACAGGCTGCATTTATTCTTCCTCTTTACTCTGGCAAGTTCCAGTAGGCATATTCATCGAAAAAGACCGTCATATTCTCGGTGTTTGTCGATCCAACAGCCAATCCAATTCGTACGCCTTCTGTGTAAGCGCTGTCCTGGATCTCCGCGAGCTTAACTCCGTTAATATAAACCCAGAAGTTGTTTTCCTTTGCGCCTACGCCGATCCGGTTGGTTTGTCCCGGACCAGCATTGATCGCTCCACTGGTCTCCGGTCCTGCGATGTAGTGCACGGCAGTGCCGTCGATGTTGGCCATCACGAAACGACCATCACAGGTGAGCAACAATGCGTAGCCTCGCCTTGTGTCGGGCCCTCGGAAGAAGAGTCCCCAGCGATCGATGCCCTCACATACGGCTGGCGAAGTGGCGGTCACTTCCAGGTAGTAGTCGGTGACCTTGGGCCAGGTGAGTTCCCAGCAAGTGATCGATGCAAAGTCTTTCTCGCCCTTGGCGGTCATCTGGAATTTACCGCCCGTGATCTCGGACTTAAAGCAATCATTGTCGTAAACATCCCAATTCTGGTCATTGTCGAACTCATCCAGAAATACCGGCGACCCGAGGATGTCACGGGGATCACCCGAGATCGGTGTGGGCGTCGGTCCTTCTGTCGGCAGCGGGGGGGGAATGGCTGTATCTACCGGGACGGCTGGATCCTCGGTGGATGGGGGCTGCGAACCGGGTCCAGCTATACTGATGACAAGCAAAAGTAGGAGCAGCGCAATTACAACCCCGACGAGAACGTAGAGCAGGGTATTTTTACTGCCGCCTCCGTTACTAGCTTCTTGCGGTGCGGGTGGTGGTGGTTGCACAGGTTGTTCGGGTTGTTCAGTCATGTTGTCTCCTCCAAGAGAGCTTCTCTACAATTCTACCGTAAATTAGTTTTTATCCTAGTAATTAAATGCAGAATGAATCGTTGCCCGTCACTAAGAAAACCGCGGATCACACATTACCCTTCCTGATCTCAATTCTCCCAACTAGCAAGCGCGGTCTCATAAGCATGAAGCATGCGCGCGGTCGCATCGGAGATGGAGTAGCGCTCAACGGCCTGGAGCGCATCTTTACTTAATTCCTTCTGTCGTCCTGGAGCCGCCAAAATGTCCACAACCTCCCGCGCAAACAACTCTGGCTTATTCTCTGTGAGAACGCCGCCGCCCTCGGTCAAAACATCGACCGCACCGGGCGCCCGCACTGCTACGATGGGAAGGCCGGCAGCCATGGCTTCGATGATGACCAACCCTTGAGTTTCCGTCGTAGAAGGGAAAACAAATAAGTCAGCAGCGGCGTAATAGCCGGGGACTTCCTCATGCGGCACCGCTCCAGCGATAATAACAAAATCCTGAAACCCTAACTTGGCCAGCTTGGCTTTCAGCGCATCTTCATAAGGGCCTCTTCCCAGCAGCAGCAGCCGCACTTCCGGTCGTTGTTTATGAATCAGGGTGAATGCCTGCAAGAGCATATCGAGCCCTTTCTCGCGAGCCAGGCGACCGACAAATAAGAGCACTTCTTTTCCCTCTAATCCGAATCTCGCGCGGACCTTTTCGGGTTGAATATCTCGGAATTTCTGGAGATCGACCGGCGTGGGGACGACGGAGACTCCCCGCTCGATACCATAGTCTTGAACAAGCATCTCGCGAATACTCTCTGTAGGAACGACGACGTGCTGGCAATGCCGCAGATAACGCTTGACGACTTCATCTGTGATAAGCCCCGCCAATTTCGGGGCGACGGGTACGTAATGCTGGGCATATTTCTCGTACTGCGTATGAAAGGTAAATACCAGGGGAATGTTCAATGAGCGCGCAAAGGAAACGGCCAGATCGCCCATCCATATCGGATGCTGGGAGTGGATCAACGCCGGCTTTACCCCTCCCACGGCCGGTTCTATCAGGTTCTTTATCGGTACGATAAGCGAGATGTCAAATTGATCGGACAGGTCTAGGGCTGGAAAACGGAAAATGTAGGGCTCCTCATCTTCATAGTCCTCATATTCAGGCGCAAAGACGTGGACCTCATGCCCCGCGGCGATGAGCCCTTTCCGAAACAGCGTGATTGAATTAACGACTCCGCTGATCGACGGTAAATATGCGTTAGTGAAAATGGCGATGCGCATAGCATTCCTCTCCGATCAATCTTCCAACCCGCTCCAATTCTGTCTGCCCTTCATTGTACTACCCATCAGGTCTGGCATGATCCCTGCCGCAGGACCGAAAGTGCTTTACGGGCAGCACATCACATGTTAACCTAGATAAGATGTTTAAGACACTGTTTAGACGGGGAAAAGCCCCACGGGTTGGGTTAGCTCTAAGTGGAGGCGGGGCGCGGGGCCTGGCCCATATTGGCGTGCTCAAGGTCTTCGAGGAGCAGGGTGTGCCGATTCACGTCTTAGCTGGCACCAGCATGGGCGGTTTGATCGCCGCGTCGTATGCCGCGGGCATGAGCACGTCTGAGCTCGAGGCCGCAGCTTTAAAGATGTCCAACCTGCGAGAGTTAGCAACGCTTGTTGACCTCCGACCCCCGCGCCGGGGGTTGTTAGCTGGTAAACACGTCCGCAAATATCTCACCAATTTTATCGACGAGGACCTCACTTTCGACGAGTTAATGTTTCCCCTGGCTATGCAAGCTGTGGACTTGAAAAGCGGCACGGAGTACAACATCCAGGATGGCAACGTTCTCGATGCCGTAATGGCGACGAGTGCCTTCCCCGGCGTATTTCCGCCTGTTGAGCTCCACGGCCGCCAACTTGTGGACGGGGGGGTCTTGAACAACCTCCCCGCCGAACTACCGCGGCTGCTCGGCGCTGACGTGGTCATCGCCGTTAACGTAACCGCCGCATTAGATGCAGGTGAATTGGACACCCAAACAGGGGGCCCCATCTTTTCGCGCGGCTTCGCCAAAGACCTCATGCGGGTCGCCCTCATCGTCTCTCGGGCTATGACAGAAGTGAGGCTGAAAGAGACGCCACCCGATCTCCTTCTATGCCCGCCTATCCCGCCCGAAGCTGGTGCATTCTCCGGCTTCACCCACGCCGCTGAAATCATCGCCGCTGGCGAGACCTGTGTCCGGGAGAATCTAAAGAGAATTAAAAATATTACGCATACGTAGGTAACCCCATCGAGCAAACAGGGCCGATGTTCGCTCCATTTTCAAAACTCTCCCCTCCATATGGGGTTCTATTTGATGAAGACCTCACAAAGCGCGGCGAAGAGTTCTTGCGACTTTCTGCACCCTAAACACGTATAGAATTTAAATCTATCTTGACTCAATTTACAGCACATCCATTAGAGAAGAAAGCGAGGGATAAACGATGAAACAGCAATCGAGAAACCAGGCTCTCGTCTGGGGAGGACTACTTATCATCTTCGGCGTGGTGGGGCTGGTGGAATCCTTCATCGATCTCACCCCCTGGGCGTGGGTTGCCATCCTTGCCATCACAGGTTTGGGAATATTTGGCGTCTTCCTCCTGGACCGCTCAGAATGGTGGCCGCTCATACCCGCCTATGTGCTGTGGGCGATTGCCGGGCTGGTGGCGCTGATTGAATTGAACGTATTGCGCGATCCGTTCTTACCAACATATGTCCTATGTACCATCGCTATACCTTTTATCGTAGTATGCCTACGGGACCGCGCGCAGTGGTGGGCGTTGATACCCGCATACGTCTTGATCGCCGTTGCCGCCCTGGTCTTGTTGAGTGAGACAGCTTTTCTGCCCGATACCTTCCAGGCTA
>DAOWMX010000067.1 GCA_030642885.1 Anaerolineales bacterium
CGGAAAGCGATCGCGTCCTGTTCATCATAGAGCGGCCTTAGTTGAGGCGCACATAGTCGAGAAGTCCATCTCTTAATCGGCCGATGAAGAAAACAAAACATCCCCGCAACTTGATGTGTTGCGGGGAGGTTTGTACATGAGGTGCGGAAATCAACCGATATTCTTCTGGAAGCCAAAGTTAACGCTGCCTTTCGCTTCATTAGGTCCGATAGGGATTTGCTGGTAGGCGTTAAAAGGAGGCGATGGGACAGTTGAGACATATGGATATACCCATTTCCATTTATATGTATACGGAGGCAATGTTAAGCTATCCACGGTGACGCAGTAAGTTCCAGCGGGCAGCTGATTGAAGCTGTAATTTCCATTACTTGTTGTCGTTGAGCGATAGCCGCTTGATGGGCAAAATCCTTGTCCGAGCATAACGGTTACGCCGGATATACCTTGCTTAATAGGTTCTTCGTAGACAACCCCCGAAATCGATCCCAGAGATTCAGGCGTCGGGGTCGGCGATGGCGTTGGTGTCGCCACCGGAGTCGGAGTCGGGGGGATGTAGCAAACGCTAGGCTCGGACCCGGTGGGGATGAAGCCGTAAGCCCAACGGCAGGTGTTGTCCATTGAGGCCATCGCCTTTAAGGGGTATTGGCTGCTCTCTGAAGCGGGTGAACCGGCTTCAATCGATGTGAAGTGATCGTTGAAGTCGAACCAAGCAGGATCCTTAATGCTTTCGTCGCTCCATGTACCCCACATGAACTCGCCGTCATTACCGATGAGCGAATAGAGAAGGGCGATCTGGATGCGATCGGCATGCCCGGGATCGCGGCGGATCCATGCTTCGTCGGGTCCGATTCCGTATCCGCTATCGAACACGCATTCCTCATAGCCGTCTCGAGAAGCGTGCGGACCATCCGGAATCATCGCTGTAGGACCGCCAACATCGGCGTTGGCATCGCGGCATGCACGCACGCCGTCTGTGGTCCACACGCTGTCGGGCGGGGCGTCGGCGAGGATCAACCAATCGCCATGGCCGTCGATGTCCATGTCGAACTCCACGCCATAGGCGGCTTCTGACCCGGCCGGAGGCGGCCCTTCAAGGAAGATCGTGACGTACACCCATGGTGGTCCCATGCTGAGTTCCGCACGGGTGATGTCAAGATATTCCTGGTAATCCATCACCTGAGTAGTGAAAGGGCGCTCGAGAAGGTTGATGCCAAAATTATCGGCATTGGCTCTTCGCTCAGAGGCGAGAGATGCGCTCGAACCATCGAGCATAAAGCTTTTTACTGAGCCAGGGTTCGAGGGTTGGATCTGATGCGCAACAGTTGGTGTAGGCAGCGCCTCTTCGGTTGCCTCTGCAGGGGGCCGGGTTGTCTCAGCTGGGATCGTTGCATCAGGCGCCTCCGTCGCATCTCCTGATTGCAGGTTAATATCGGCGGTCGTTGCCAGCACTTCCGTCGTCTGAGTGGCTACGGGATCGGCGTCACTAGGCAGGTTGCAGGAAGCAGATATCAACAGCACGAATATTGGAAGGAGTATTCGTAGCGAGCGTTTGTGAACCATGGTTTCCCTCTCCTTAAAGAACGAATTCGAATTGCGCTCTCCATATCTATAACGTAGTAATCACTCTTATGTGACACCAAAATCGAAGACCCAGCGCATCGTTGTTATGCATCTTTCGTATGTGCGGTAGCAGAATATATATTAAATATATCTATTCAGCCACATAGTCGAGAAGTCTATCTCTTATTCGGCCGAGGAAGAAAACAGAACCTCCCCGCAACACATCAAGTTGCGGGGAGGTTGTTGCTTAGGGTGCGGAATCAGCCGGTTATCTCCATGTAAGCAAGGTTCACACAGTTTTTATTATTTGTTCAAATTGTGTCCTCAAGACAAGGGGGATTACAGAGGCCACGATACTCTCCTTCACTAAATGGCGCGAGAACACGGCCGGCGACATATCCCAGAGGTAGAAAGATAGGGTCGAGCCAGGAACCGTTCCAATGGCGTAAGTGTTTAAGTTTTCGTACCGAAAACATTAGCCTACTGTTGACAGAGACAATATAAAAGTGCCACCCCGATCCATATCGGGATGGCACTTTGTAATCATTAGACTATTCGTTTTGGGTTTATCCAATGATCCTTTGAAAACCAAAGTTTACATCGTTAATCGTGCCATTTGGCGTTAGATCCATTTGATGATAAGGATTCGCCCCGGGTGGTGAAGGGAAACCACTAGGGTAAATTGTTCCCCAACCATAGCTAGCAGACGGCAACGTACTCTTGATCACAGTGACGCAGTAGGTTCCCGGGGGGAGTTGCGTGAAGCTGTAATAACCATCACTATTGGTTATCGTCGATTTATAACCGCTTGAGCTACAACTCCCTTGCCCGAGCGTTACTGTCACATTCTGCAAGCGTTCGCTCGAGGGTGAAGAGCTGTAACCTGCGTAGACATACCCAGAAATTGATCCCTGCGGCAAAGGCGTCGGTGTCGGAGGGATGTAGCAAACGCCGGGTTCGGAGCCGGTGGGGGTGAAGCCGTAAGCCCAGCGGCAGGTGTTGTCCAGCGAGGCCATCGTCTTCAGGGGGTATTGGCTGCTCTCAGAAGCGGGTGAACCGGCTTCAACCAGGGTGAAGTGGTCGTGGTAGTCGAACCAGGTTGGATCCTTGATGGTTTCGTCGCTCCACGCACCCCACATGAACTCGCCGTCATTGCCGATGAGCGAATAGAGAAAGGCGATCTGGATGCGATCGGCATGCCCGGGGTCGCGGCGGATCCAGGCTTCGTCGGGTCCGATACCGTACCCGCTATCGAACACGCATTTCTCATAGCCATCTCGAGCAGAGTTCGGATTATCCGAAATCATCGCTGTAGGACCGCCAACATCGGCGTCGGCATCGCGGCATGCACGCACGCCGTCCGTCGTCCACACGCTGTCGGGCGGGGCGTCGGCGAGGATCAACCAATCGCCATGGCCGTCGATGTCCAGGTCGACCTCCACGCCATAGGCGGCTTCTGACCCGGCCGGAGGCGGCCCTTCAAGGAAGATCGTGACGTACACCCAGGGAGGTCCCATGCTGAGTTCCGCACGGGTAATATCCAGATGCTCCTGGTAATCCATCACCTGGGTAGTGAAGGGGCGCTCGAGAAGGTTGATGTCAAAATTATCAGCATTGGCTCTTCGCTCTGAAGCGAGAGATGCGCTCGAACGATCGGTCATAAAGCTTTTTATGGAGCCGGGGTTCGAGGGCTGGATCTGATGTGCAACCGTTGGTGTGGGCAGCGCCTCTTCGGTCGCCTCCGCAGGGGGCTGGGTCGCATCGGCCGGGTTTGTAGCATCAGGAACCTTCGTCGCCTCTCCTGATGGCAGGTTGGCCTCAACGATCGTTGCCAGCGCTTCCATCGTCTGTGTGGCTGCCGGGCCGGCGCCGCCTGGCATGCTGCAGGCTAAAGCCGATATCAACAGCACGAAGATTGGAAGGAGTATCCGTAACGAGCGTTTGTGAACCATGGTTTTCTTCTCCTTATAAGAATGATGTCGAATTACGCTTCCTATATCTATAACGGAGCAATCCAGTTTATGTGACAAAGAATTTTGGAGTCAACGGTGTCGCTCTCATCGCTTAATCACAGTGATCTTATAGGAAAAACAGCGTAGTTACCAGTTGGCGCAGTTCCTGTGTCTAATCATCGACATCCCAGGGCGTATTCTCAGAGCCAGCGCCGTCCAGCGCAGCGTGGATTACACCCTGCAGCAAGGGGATTGTGTCAGCCATTGCTGCCAATACGCCAAAGCAGCCGGTGAGCATCATGTCGCCATAAGGAGCGGCGAGATAATGCTTCAGGCGAGATTCCAACATCATCGATCGCCGTGGCCCGGTGACGATCACATCGAAATCCTCACCATCGAGAGGGAGCGGATCTGGGATGATCGTAAGCGCTCCGTGACCATGGTCATTGAACACATCCTCGCTTTTTAAAGTCCCGGCGGCGAACGACTCCAGCAGCGTATCCAAACGGGCGTTGTCGAGCAATCCGGTGTGATGCTCAAAGATGCCTTCAATACCGCTGGGACCAAGACGAAAAGCCAATGTGTGGGCGTTGCCGATGTTTACGATAAGAGAGCGAGCTTGTTGCGCAGCAATAGGGTCGAGTGAGGCGCCGAGCACAGCCGCGGGTGCAGTGTCCATCAGCACCAATGGGCAGTCGAGGTCCGCCGCAGAGGTCGATACAGCACGCATACGAGAAAGTATTTCGGGAACTTGTTCCGCAGGATAAGCGAAGGCGCTTAAGCGATTCTCCTCCAGAATGCGCCGCTCAAGATAGTCGAAACGGAATTTGCGGTCCGAGATATTGGGGGGAGCAGCGCCGTGATCGAAAACCGCCACACCAACCCCAGCCAGATCGAGTTTGACGCCGAAGGCGATGAAAGCCTGCCGTATCGCTTCGAGATCGAAGTCCTGGAGTGTGATGCGCCGAACATTGTCCTGGGACAGGACCTCGTCCTCGCTGATGAGCGTCACGCCCATCTCATGTTCAACCCATTCAAGGTCGTCGTTGAATGTCTGCGCCGCATCTGGCGTGGCGAATACTCGATGACCTTGCTCGAGATGGGTCGCTGCCGCCCGATGGGAGGGTCCGCCTCCCATCGTCACACCGGTGAGAAGGATGTCTTCACCAAGGCGAGTCGCTTCTTGGATCTTCTTTCTCACCATCATCGTCGGCGAGGGCATGACCAGCTTGAAACCGTTCTCGAGATTTAATCCTTCCCGGAAGAGGAAGATATCCTGCGTGCCAGTGCCAATATCAACTGTTAGAACATGTTTCATAGCCATTGTGTAGGTGTCAATCCGTATGAATATCTGACGTGAAAACCACCCGTGTCACGTTATTCTCCTGGAAGTGGCTGCCAATCCGGCTGCAGATCGCGCCCGGGGTTCTGGGTCAGGTTTGTCTGACCCGAGCCGGTGTTCGTCATGATGTAGATTTCAGGATTCTGGTCGCGTGTCGACGTGAATACGATCCACTGATCGTTGGGTGAGAATGCCGGTTCCTTGTTTCCCAGAGAGCTCGTGAGTGAGATGGGGTCAAGGCCGGGGTTCTGAGCATAAGCGATATAGATCTCCTGCTTGCCGTATTTAACGAGCCAGGTGAAGGCGATGAATTGACCATTTGATGACCAGGACAGATGATCGGCGCCAATTATTTTATCCTGGAGATCAAACCATGAAGGTTCGCCGCCCTCTGCCGGTCTCAAAAAAATGCGACCAGGGGCCTGGTTAATGGAAGCGATGACGGCGAGTGTCTGTCCGTTGGGAGACCACGCGGGGGCGTATTCGACAGCATGTCCCGCGGTGACATTCCGCGGCGTTTCAGTGATCGAGCAGTTCTCAGGCGCTGGGTTACACTCAACGCTCGTGACGAACACCTGCTTCAATGAATTAACGCGCGTACTTGTAAAGGCGATTTGACTGCCGTCGGGGGACCAGGCGGGATCGAAATCATCGCCGATGCTCTCGGTAAGATTGGTCGGTTCCCCGGAACGATCGACGTTGATTACGAAGAGGTCAAGCCCAAGATCATTGCCATATGTATCACTACCGCCCGGGGCTGTATAGATGATCTTCGTTCCATCGATCGACCATCTGGGTTGGCCCTTGTTGCCCGGACCGTACGTTAACTGTCGCGGATCGCTCCCGTCCGCATTCATCGTCCAGATTTGTAGGGTGCGTCCGTCCTCTCGATCGCTGATGAAGGCGATCCTACCGCCGCCGCCAATGACGATGGTCGTAGCTGTTGGTGTTGGCGTTTGGGTTGGCGTGGACGAAGGTTCGGGGACGGGAGTGGCTGTGTTGGGAATTGGCGTCGGTGTAGTTGTGTTCTCTGGTTGAGCGGCAACGGCCACGGTGGTCACGGTTGGCTGGGTGCTACCTCCGCCGAAGGGGAGAACGCCGCTGATAGCAAGCGCTGCTCCACCGCCGAGCAAGATTAGAGCGAGAACACCAAGACCAATCCAAAGGCCAATGTTTCGGGACTTAGGAGGAGCGGGAGGTTTGAGCGGGGCGCGAATCGTCTCAAGCTACATGCGACCCGCCAGCGCCATGCAGAAACTGGCCATATCCGGGAATCGTTCCTCCTGCTTCAAACCCATTGCCCTTTCGAGCGCGGCCTCCACATGCTCCGGCACAGCGGGATTAAGTTCGCGGACTGGTTTAAGGATTTCTTTGCCGAGCATGCGTTGGATGCTGTCCGCCGGACGTTGATTGGTTAAAAAAGAGTAAAGCGTTGCCGCCATGGAGTACTGATCGCTGCGTGCGTCTGTCCTTTGTCCGCCGTATTGTTCAGGAGGTGAGAAACCGGGCGTTAGCCCACGGGCTCCGGTGGTAGTCTGTGATTGATCGAAGACCTTGGCGATACCGAAATCGACAAGGACGACGTTCCCGCCGGGCTGTAATTTGAGATTGGCCGGTTTTATATCGCGATGAATCACAGGAGGCTTGCGTGAGTGGAGGTAACTCAGTGCGCCGCAGATGGATTCCGCCCAGGTCAATACCTCAGCGGGGGTTGGCGGCTGTTTCTCTACATGTGTGTGTAGATCGACCCCCTTGACGAAGTCCATCACCAGGTATTGGCGTTCTTCAAGGATAAAGTGGTCTGTCACTCGAGGGAGGTTAGGGTGGCGCAGCGTAGCAAGAAGGCGAGCCTCACGCCGGAACTGCCGCTCTGATTCAGGGCTTGGGTTGAGGTTTTCCTTAACAGCGACTTTGATATCGAGCGTCAGGTCATGGGCAAGAAAAACAGCGCCCATGCCACCTTTGCCGAGTTGTCCTTCGATGCGGTAGCGGTCACGGAGAATGTCACCTTGTTGGAGCGGCATGCTGCAAATTGTATGTCAGCCGAAGCAACAGGGCAATAGTAAAGTCACCTGCAGCGATTCGCACAACGATGTCTCTTGGCAACAACGCAGATGGGCTACAATTGCAGAAGTAGGAGGGATGGTCAGCATTGATGGATTCCACAATTACACACGGTCGCGTAAGGAACCATGCAAACACGCTGTTCCCGGTGAGGAGGGTTGGATGAGTGCAGGTACGGTTTCAGCACAATGGAATGTCTACGGAGATGGTTGGTCGCGAGCCGAGGGCGAGGCCATCGGTGAGATGTTGGTAACGATCAGCGTCAACGCGGAGGAATGGGTGACCCTCATGTGTACGCCGAGTCAGCAAGATCTTCTGGCGATAGGTTTCCTGGTCAACGAAGGTTTGATAGACAGTATGGATGACATCGATCATGTCCATGTCAGCGAGGATGGCTGCTGCGTGGACGTGTGGCTCCAGGACCCGGTCGAGTTGCCCAGGCGGGGCATCATCACAAGCGGGTGTGGCGGAGGTGTGACCTTCGAGGAGCCCGAGGCGGATATCGAACCTCTAACAAGTGAGCTGCAGATCTCCCCTGAGCGTTTATTCGCCCTCTTTCGCCAATTGCACATTCCCGACAGCCTACATGCCCGGGCGCGAGGAGTGCATGCTTCAGGTCTGACCGATGGTGAGAAGATCATAGCTCTGGCGGAGGATGTCGGTCGCCACAACACGCTGGACAAACTTCGGGGTTCATGTTTACTGCAAGGCATCGCAACCGAGGGGCTGGCGCTCCTGGCGACAGGCCGAATTTCGTCTGAAATGCTGCGCAAGGGGGCAAAGATGGGCTGCCCGATCATCGCCTCTCGCAACTCGCCGACGTCGTTGTCTATTGCCATGGCGCGCGCATGGGACATTACGCTGATCGGTTACGCCCGTCAGGGAACGATGAGGGTTTACACCCGGCCAGATCGCCTCGGGTATGAAGCGGGTAGACCCGCCGACGCAACCAGCTAACGCGCGGCGTTATTTCCATTCAACGCAAACTTTCGAAGTGAAAACTCCAAGAGCGCATCGCTCAGTGTGCTCGGGGATTCTCCAGGCGGATGGCGGAGATCTTGTATTCGGGTATCTTCGCGATCGGATCAAGGGTGTGATCCTGGGTAAGTCGGTTAGCAGGCGCTTCGCGCCAGTGGAACGCCAGGAAAACGGTGCCCGGGGGAACCTCTTCCGAGATCTTCGTCTTCGTGCGGATCGTTCCTCGCCGGCTGTGGATGATCACAGCAAAACCGTCCTTAAGGCCGAGGGCCTCAGCGTCCTGGGGGTTGATTTCGGCGTACCCTCTTGGTTCACGCCAGTGGAGCGGCGCGCTGCGGCGGGTCATGGTTCCCGAGTGATAATGATACAGGACTCGTCCGGTGGTGAGGGTGAGGGGGTATTCCTCGTCCGCCATCTCGGCAGGGTCTCGAGCTTCGACGGCGTGGAATTTACCTTGACCCCTCGCGAAAGTATCAACATGAAGGATGGGGGTGCCCGGATGTGTTTCGCTCGGGCAGGGCCACTGTAATCCTGAGGGCTCTAGGCGGTCGTAGCTCATGCCGCTATAGATCGGGGTCACAAGAGTCAGTTCATCGAAAATCGAGGATGCCGAATCGTACTTCCATGCTTCAGGGCCCGGTTTGCGGTCAAGCTTTTGGGTTACGCGAGCGGCAATGTCGGCGATGATAGACCAATCAGGCCGCGCCTCTCCCGGAGGAGAGATGACCTTGCGAATTCTCTGTACGCGCCGCTCTGTATTGGTGAAAGTGCCATCTTTCTCTAGAGATGATGCGGCGGGGAGCAGGACATGGGCCAGGAAGGCCGTCTCGCTGGGGAAGATATCCTGCACGATCAGCAAGTCTAGCTTTCGAAAGGCTTCTTCGACGTGATTGCTGTTCGGATCCGACATCATCGGGTTCTCCCCCATGACGTATATGGCATGAACTTCGCCAGCCAGCGCGGCATGAGTGGATTCCACGATGGTTAACCCCACATCGCATGGGAGTTGTTCAACTTCCCAGGTTTTGGCCGTCTCCTCGCGCAGCTTGTCATCGGTTACCTGCTGATAACCCGGCAACACGTTAACTAATCCGCCGACGTCGCAGGCGCCCTGGACGTTGGCTTGTCCTCGCAGTGGGTTGACGCCTGTGGATGGCTTTCCGATCTGTCCGCAGAGCATACTCAGGTTGGCCAGGGTTAGAACGTTGTCGGTGCCGTTGCTGCGCTGGGTGATACCCATGGCGTAGAGAATAGTGCTATGGCCGTGGGCTTCCCCGTAGATAGATTCCCCATGAGCGCGTTCGCCCAGGGCGTACCAGCGAGCCGCCTGAATAATTTTCTCCTCCGGCACACCGGATGCCAGAGTAGCCCTCTCTGGTGTGTAAC
>DAOWMX010000041.1 GCA_030642885.1 Anaerolineales bacterium
ACTAACCTGCTCAGCCGTGAAGTCGAGGTACTTTCTCTTGGACAGCAAATTCAGCAGGAAGCGCGAACCGAAATCGAAAAAGTACAGCGCGAATATTTCCTGCGTGAGCAGCTAAAAGCTATCCAACGTGAACTTGGCGAAGGCGATGAGCAAACGGTGGAGATCGAGGAATTCCGCAAGAGGATAGCGGATGCAAATATGCCTGAGGAAGCTGAGAAGCAAGCCCGGCGAGAGCTTGAGCGGCTTGTTAAGCTGCCAACAGCCGCGGCTGAATATGGTGTGATCAGGACTTACCTCGATTGGCTAACCACAGTTCCTTGGGATGACGTCACTCAAGATAATCTCGATCTGAAGCATGCACGCGAGGTTCTCGATGAAGATCATTTTGGGCTCATCGATATTAAAGAACGCATTCTGGAATATCTTGCAGTTCGAAAATTGAAGCTGGAACGCGGCGATACGATTGGCGGTGAGGCGATCGACGAAATCCGCCGTGAGAGAGAAGGTGTGATCCTTTGTTTTGTGGGTCCTCCGGGTGTGGGGAAAACATCTCTTGGACGATCGATCGCTCGAGCGATGGGCCGTAAATTTATCCGCATCTCGCTTGGGGGTGTTCACGATGAAGCCGAGATACGCGGGCATAGGCGAACGTACATCGGCGCAATGCCCGGGCGCATACTTCAAGCACTGCGCCGTGCGGAATCCCACAATCCTGTTTTCATGCTCGACGAGATCGATAAGATGGGGAGCGATTTCCGTGGAGATCCTGCATCAGCCTTGCTTGAGGTCCTCGATCCGGAGCAAAATCGAGAATTTCGTGACCATTACCTTGAAGTCGCCTATGATCTATCGCAGGTGATGTTCATCACGACAGCGAATTGGCTTGAAACGATCCCCGCGCCTTTGCTCGACCGTATGGAAGTCATCCGCATCTCTGGTTACACAGAGAGAGAGAAGATCGCAATTGCCAAAAGCTATCTCATTCCACGCCAGATCCGAGAGAATGGCCTTAAGAAGAGTGAGATAAGCTTCACAGACGCAGCCCTACGTACGATCATCCGATCACACACACATGAAGCAGGCGTGCGCAATCTCGAGCGTGAAATCGGCCGCATTTGCCGGGGAGTAGCGACCAGGATTGCTGAGGGGACAGCAAAGAAGCTGAGGATTACCGGACCGCGAGTGCGTGAATTTCTGAAGAAACCGCGCTTTTTCGGGACTGAGGAACTCGTCGAAAGAACCTCGATTCCCGGAGTGGCAACTGGACTGGCTTACACAATGGCTGGTGGCGATGTGCTGTTCATCGAGGCAACGGCAATGCCTGGCGGCAAGAAATTCCAGTTGACGGGGTCGCTTGGCCAAATCATGCAAGAGTCAGCCCAGGCTGCACTCTCTTATGTTCGCTCTGTTTCCGCTAGATACTCGATTGCAGATGAATTCTGGAGTGAGCACGACATCCACTTGCATGTCCCTGCTGGAGCGCAACCCAAGGATGGTCCATCTGCAGGTGTGACGATGGCTGTGGCGCTGACATCTCTGGCTACCGGACGGCCGGTTCGGTCGGAAGTTGGGATGACCGGCGAGGTCACACTGCGTGGAAAGATTCTTCCGATTGGAGGTGTAAAGGAGAAAGTTCTGGCAGCCCACCGAGCTGGGCTAAAGACGGTAATGCTGCCAAAGAGGAACGAAATAGATTTAGAAGATGTGCCCGACGAGGTCAGGAAAGATATTGAATTTGTTTTCATCGACACCGTCGACGATGCTGTTGAGACGGCTCTTAAACCGGAGAAGAAACGCAAGAGCCGCAGTGCTTCTCAGAACAAAGGATCCCGGTCCAAAAAATCAAAAACCAACGGGAAATCGTCAAAAGGAAAAAGCTCATAAAGGGGAAACCAACCGCCAGGCGAGAATGCCCCTGGATAAAGAGCGCTAATGCCGAAAATATTAATTATTGACGACGACGAATCGATCACCTCGCTCCTGATAACTCTCTTGAAGCTTGAAGGATATCAGGCATTCGAGAGCAGAGACTGGGCAGAGTTACCGGGTATCTGCATCGATGAAAAACCAGATCTGGTGTTGATGGACTGTAATCTCTCCGACAGGAGCGGGTTGGATATCCTGGTTGAAATTCGATCGAATCCTTTGCTAGTCGATCTACCCATCATTATGACCTCTGGCATAGATTTGAGTGATGAGGGCACGTTGAAAGGGGCGGATGGCTTTCTCTTGAAACCCTATTCGCCTGACCTGCTCTTGGAGACAATTAAGATTAAAATTTCTGGTGGTGAAGAGTAGAACGGTTCTTTCATCACCTCGATTGGAGAATATTATTTCGTGGCAAGAAGAAAAAGTAAAAATACAGCAAAACAATGGCGATTGATGGATTTACATTTACACACGCCGGCTTCAAGTGATTATCATGATTCGGAGGTAACCTATTTAGATATATTACACCGGAGCGAGGCGCGTGGTCTCGACATCATAGCTTTCACCGATCACAACACTGTGGCCGGTTATCGACAGATGATGGATGAGATCCAGCAGTTAGAAATGCTGGAATCCCTCAACAGGCTCACCGACGATGAGCGAAATAGCCTTCAGGAGTATCGCCGGCTATTACAAAAGGTTACGGTTTTTCCCGGGTTTGAGTTCACGGCTACACTGGGGTTTCATATTCTAGGGATTTTTTCCCCTGAGAAATCCGTGAGAGAAATTGAGCATCTTCTGCTCAGCCTGAACATCCCAGCTGAGCAGCTTGACGACGGCTCAGTGACAGTGGGAGCAACTGCGGACGTTCTAACGGCTTACCGACTGATCGATGAAGCGGGAGGCTTGGCGATCGCTGCGCACGCGAACTCAACCCATGGGGTTGCGATGCGTGGCTATGGATTCGGCGGTCAAACTAAGATTGCCTATACCCAGGACTCTCATCTTCATGCGCTGGAGGTTACAGATTTAGGTCTGAAAGGTCGGAGAGCCACGGCGGCGTTTTTTAACGGAACAAAGCCAGAATACCCGCGTCGAATGCACTGCATTCAAGGTTCAGATGCCCACAGAATTCGCACAGATCCGAAGAATAAGAAGAACCTCGGCATTGGGGATCGAGCGACCCAAGTAATGCTGCAAGAGGTTTCTTACCAAGCGTTGAAGGAACTGTTTATCAGCAATGACTTCGCGCTCACGCGCCCACATTGGCCCGCAGCCGAAGAAGATTACGATTTTATTCAGCGTGCACGCGAAGATGGGCCAAGCATCAACCAGGATTTTCATGAAAGCATGACTGTGCGCGGGGGTCGACTATATAAAGTTATCGCTGATGTCTGTGCCTTCGCAAATTCGAACGGAGGAACGCTTTATATCGGTTTGCCGGCTGAGGCGGAGAAAGAACCAGTGGGGGTGGCAAAGGCAAAGGCCAGTGTTGATCAACTCCAACGGGAGTTAAGTAAACGTATCAGTCCTGCCCTCAACGTTCAAGTGGATACGATGGAAACACGTGGGAAAAAGGTTATTCGGGTGATCATCCCCCCGGGTGATGACCCGCCCTATGCAGTCGATGATAACAAAGTCTACGTCCGCGATGAAGCGGAAACAGGGCTCGCAGTCCGCGATGAAATCGTGAACCTGGTGCACCGAGGGCAGCGAGGACGGCGTGTAGAAGCGGATGTCCCTGAGAAGCTGGAAGTCACAGAGGAACCTCTTGCTGGTATTCAACACCCACGAACCGGAGTAGAAATCGTGGGTTCGGAAGAACGCAATGGGATCCAGTATTACACGATGCGCGATTTGCGTAATGGAAATGTAGTCAAGAATGTCACCCAGAGTTCTGCGCGGAGGCTATGGCATTACGCTATTTCGGAATTCCGTAAGTTACCAGATGACCTGAAGGGTGTTAAAGTTTCATGGCGAGGCGATCTGGGGGTGTTGAAGGAGCAGAAGCGCGGTACCCGAAGGCGTTATGACTTGATCCAGAAGACAGCCCAGGGATACCGTGTTTACTTTGGGGTGACCGAAGACGGTATTCATGGTGATTGGAAAGCGCTGGTCGAACCCGAGGGGGGGTAAAACTGGCTTTATCTACAGGCATCTCCTACTGCTGTTTTGAATAGCTCAGTTAACTTTTTGTGCGAGCCAGACGCCTCTGGTTCGCACAAGTCTTTTCTTGGGGTTGGATAGATGAAAATCCGCGAGTTTCTCTTTGAACAAGATTACGAAGAAGTACGTATGCTCTGGGAAGCATCGGGCCCTGGCATTCAGTTATCACCGTCGGATACACCGCAAGAGATCCAGAAGAAGCTTCAACGCGATCCTGATCTTTTTCTTGTCGCCGAGGATGATGGACGGATTATCGGCACGGTTTTCGGCGGTTTCGACGGACGCCGTGGAATCATCTATCACCTGGCTGTACGTCAATCCGAGCGACGCAGTGGAATTGGCCGCTCGCTGATGGTTGAGATTGAGAATCGCTTGCGGTCTAAAGGTTGCCGGAAGTATTATCTACTGGTTACGAAAGATAATGAGAGTGCGTTGGAGTTCTATGATTCGTTTGGAGCTGAAGTGATGGATCTATATGTTCTGGGGAAGGTAATCCAATGAGAATTGCTGTTCTCACGATCTCGGATCGGTCTGCACAGGGAGAGCGCGAAGATCGATCTGGACCCCTCATCCAGGAGATCTCCCTCCAGCGAGGGTGGGAAGTGATCGCAGCCGATATCATCGCTGATGAGCAGATTGAAATTGAAAAGCGGCTTGCGTCCTGGTGTGATAGTGGTGAGATCGACGTTGTTCTGACCACCGGCGGTACGGGTTTCTCCCGGCGCGATCGAACTCCTGAGGCGACTCGCAATGTTGTAGAGAGACTTGCGCCGGGGCTGACGGAGGCGATGCGGGCGCGAAGTATGAGCAAGACCCCGCACGCAATGCTGTCGCGGGCGGTTGCTGGAATCCGTAAAAACACATTAATTGTGAACTTGCCCGGCTCACCGAAGGCCGTCGAGGAGAATTTGGCAGTGATCGTCCCCGCGCTGCCCCATGCAATTCAACTTCTGCGAGAAGACCCGGATGCGGAGCAAGGCCATCATCTGCTCCCTCCACAACAAACAGCCTGATCCAATGGAGGAGAAAATGTCATCTAACAAGAAGTACCGCTGGTACGTTTTAGCAGTGTTTTTTGCCTTCATGCTCTTGCATCAATCGGACCGTCTCCTCATCGCGCCGCTCACAACGCCAATCATGGAGACATTCGGGATAAACGAAGCACAGATGGGCGCAGTTGTGACTGGCGCCTTATTGGTCGGTGCATTTCTTTATCCAATATGGGGTTACCTTTATGACCGTTTCTCGAGGCCTAAATTGCTGGCGCTCGCATCTGCGCTTTGGGGGTCGACAACATGGTTGAGCGCCATTGCGCCGACGTATAAAACTTTCCTGGCAACTCGTGCATCAACTGGCATCGATGACTCGAGCTACCCGGGTTTATACAGCTTGCTGTCGGATTACTTCAAACCGAGTGTGCGCGGCAAAGTCTACGGTTTTTTGCAATTATCCCAACCCTTAGGTTACCTGCTCGGTCTCGTCGTAGCGACTTTTTTAGTTTCAAGTATGGGTTGGAGAAAGATCTTCTATGTGACCGGCTCACTGGGCCTCGTTCTGGCGGTGATTATCTTCTTCACGGTGCGTGAAGCGCCGCGTGGCAGCAGCGAGCCTGAGTTCGAGGGGGTTGAGGATATTGGTGTTCATAAATTCGAACGAAAGCATGCCCTTGGGTTGTTCCGAAAGCGGTCGCTCCTGCTGCTTTACGCCCAGGGGTTCGTCGGTGTCTTCCCCTGGAATGTAATAACCTTCTGGTTTTTCCGGTACTTAGAAGTCGAGCGTGGATTCGATGAGAGTGCGATTCTGCTCACGCTCGGCCCGGCTGTCCTGATGCTCGCATTCGGCTACTTCCTCGGCGGGGCGGTAGGCGACTTCGCTTTCAAACGAACACCTAGAGGGAGATTGCTTGTCGCGATGAGTGCAGTCCTGATAGGGGCAGTGCTGCTTACAATCACGATGAATATTCCGATATCGGAGCGCGCTCTATTCATGGGCATGATGATATTGACGGCGTTGTTCATTCCATTTGCATCGGCGAACGTTGTCTCAACCGTGCACGATATCACGCTGCCTGAAATCCGCAGCACTGCTTTATCCGTCCAGCTATTCATCGAGAATGCAGGCGCGGCGTTGGCTCCCTTTATCGCCGGCTTGATTGCGGTACGCTATTCTCTGCACGATGCGATCCTGTGGATCTGCTTGGTAGCCTGGGCGCTGGGCGCGATAATCCTGGCTTTTGCAGCTTACAATGTGCCAGAGGACATCTCCAGCCTGCGCGAGGAATTGCAGGAGCGAGCTCTGAGTGAGCAAGAAGCTCAAGCGCTCGGAAAGATTTAAGCTTGATAATCGTTCGAGCGATGGTTATGTGCGCTGCTCAAGCGCGATGATCTGAGTCGGATTTATGGTTGATCGGAACAAGGCGATGAACCCGAAAGTCTTCGAGAGCGCAGAGAGCGCCTCCCCGGTATTAACGCGGCTCATTGCCGGGGTTCTTTCCGGTCATCCCGAGACCGTCTTTAACTTTGGCGAGCTTGAGAAGATCGGCCTTGCCCTGCTTAATCGATTGCCGGTTTCGGTCGCTCGCGCGGTTATTCGCCTGCAGTTTCGATGGACAGCACTCTCTCCCCTTGAAGCGGAAGAACTTCAGGTAGAACAACTCGTCGCTGCACGTCTCGCTGACTATGATGGAGTCGATGGGCAATTTGATACGATTCTCGTCGGCAGTGCGATGGGCGGTGCCACGGCTCATCTCGCGGCGGTACTCGGTGCCCCATTTCTTCCCCAGCCTTTTATTCTTGGCTTGCGAGGCGGTAGTCCCGAAGACGAAGTGCCCTCTCATCTTGCGCTCACTTCACGCATTGCGGAGCGGATTCTGGACAGAAATCCAGAGGTCATGGCTATCGGACACTTCGATCCGATCCATGATGGATGGCTTACGCGCGTCGTCAGCCATCTGCGGTTGAAGCTGATTGATTTACCGCGAGGTTATCGGGAATTTCTTCTGAGCAAGCTCAAACCAGGCGGTACGATCGTCTATCTCGATTGCGAAGCGCGCTGGCTGCACTACAAGCTAGGCGCTCGACAGGTTTACCAAATCGGCGGCTGGGGAGGCATTTCACCAGAGGAGTTCATTACAGGAAGTGAGCGTATCGATCGCGCGCTGGTGGAGTCTGGCTCAAAACACCGCGGGGGTTGGGGAATCCCGGCTCAAGAGCCCGTCGAGGGACCTGAATCGGAGTGGGGAAGTGAGCCAGGTCTCGACCAGGCATTGGAAATCTTCGCCCGTGAGCAGGGATACGGTTTTGAGCGTATCACTTTCGACGACCCGCAGGGGTTTTCGCGCCTGGCATTCCTCGCTCATGAGGAACTTTACCGCCGGCAGGGCCGCGAAGCAGAGGGCGTCGTGGTAGAGACCTTCACCCAGTATGATCCTCATCTCGTACTCTCCTCGGGTCTATTGCCTCTATGGTTGATCTTCAACACGACGGACAGCCGCGAATTTCTTGAAACGCAGAGCCAATTCTTCCCCCGCGAGAAGCCTGTCTATTTCAGCGGGCTGGTTACTCTCTCGCGCACACCCGACATGGTGCCGTGGGAGGGGTGGGCGCAGGCTTTGGAAGGTTTCTCCTGGACCAGCATCGGGGCTCGTCCGTCGCGATACCCTGAGGATCTTGTTTCCCTGTGGCGATGGTCGGAACGCCTCCGTGATCTTGCGCCACCCTTAAAGGCTGTCAAATTCTCCACATTGCCGCTCTCCGCGCTGCTCGATCTGATTCCCCAGATCTAATCGACACATAAAACCAGGGGCCACTCTGTAGTTTAAGTCATACTAGACAAATTTTATCTAATAAGATATATTATAAACAGACCCACCCCCATAGGGGGGGTAAGATGGGAGTGCATAATGGACCGAGAGGACACACTTCACCGTTTGAAAAACATCGCCGGCCATATTCACGGGATTGAGCGCATGGTTGAGAATGATGCCTACTGCATCGATTTGCTCAGACAAA
Organism: Anaerolineales bacterium; assembly: GCA_030642885.1. Classification (GTDB taxonomy): domain Bacteria; phylum Chloroflexota; class Anaerolineae; order Anaerolineales; family E44-bin32; genus E44-bin32. Next base: position 8,106 of record DAOWMX010000041.1, read on the forward strand.
TCCAGGCGGTGGAAGCGGCGTTAAACAAGGTGAGCGCGAATATATTGAACGATCACCTACACTCATGTTTGATCACCGCGGTGCGCGGCGATGACCCTGAAGAGCGCGAACGCGTATTAAAAGAAATCATCGAAGTCTATGAGACAGCGACGAAAGTATAGAGTCACAGAATCCGAGAAAGTATTCAAGGAGGGTTAGGATGAGCACAGTTTCGTTTGAAGTACCGGGGATCTCATGTGGTCACTGCACACAAACGATCCAAACCGAAGTAGGGGAGCTCGAGGGAGTGAAGAGCGTTGAAGCCTCACAAAGTGACAGGCGAGTGACTGTGGAGTTTGAGCCCCCGGCGACGGAAGAATCAATCGTGGGATTGCTGACGGAAATCAACTACCCGCCAGCAATGTAGTGGTCAATTCATCGTGGTTGGATCGATGAAAACCATTGAGCATCGAAGCGCAGTGGAGGGGCGTCCTATACGTCACTCCACTGCACTACTGCTTGACACCAGCTCTCTGTTTTGCCTACACGAGGAACGTCGCCGTCAGTCAACTCCATGTTGACCGACCCGCGAACGATTTAAAAGTAGAACTCAAGAAGAGGTAATGAGTATTATGGAAGAAGCGAAGAAGACTCTCACACTTCCGATTACTGGAATGACCTGCGCGAACTGCGTGGCTGCGGTCGAACGTAACCTGAATAAGCTCGATGGAGTCCAGTCAGCGAATGTCAATTTAGCTTCTGAGCGAGCGAGCGTGGAATTCGATCCCACCAAGGTGGATCAAAATGACATTATCGCCCGAATCAAACGAACAGGATATGACATCGCCCTCGGCGAAGCAGACTTCGTTCTGAAACGTCTGGGGGACGTCAATGACGCACGCCGGCTCGAAGAAGCTCTACTCGGTACCGACGGTGTAGTTGGCGCTTCTGCGAACCTGGCTTCCGAGCGTGTACGCGTCCAATACATTCCAACTGTCGTGAGTCAGTCCGATCTTCGTAAAGTGATCCTCACTTCGGGTTTTGAAGCGCTCAAGACATCCGATCGAGTGGAGGATGTCGAACGTGCAGCACGAGAGAAGGAGATCAATCACCAGAAGCGATTGCTCATGGTGGGGCTGTTTTTCACGATTCCCTTGTTCCTGCTCTCGATGGCCAGAGATTTTGGGTTATTACCCGCGGGCCTCGCTGATGCCAACTGGATCCCGTGGCTGATGTTCGCCCTGGCAACACCGGTTCAATTCTACGTGGGCTGGCAATATTACGATGGAGCCTACAAGGCGCTGCGCAACAAGTCGGCCAACATGGATGTTCTGATAGCTATGGGCTCCTCAGCTGCATACTTTTACTCTATTCCGGTGATGCTCGGTTTAATCGATGGGCATGTATACTTTGAAACTTCGGCTGTTATTATCACACTGATCGTCCTGGGGAAATTCTTAGAGGCGCGTGCGAAGGGCAGAACGAGCGAGGCGATAAGAAAGCTGCTTGGTCTACAGGCAAAAACCGCACGCATTATCCGCGATGGTCAGGAAGTCGACATACCCATTGAAGAAGTCGAGGTGGGCGACATCGTTGTTGTCCGCCCGGGGGAGAAATTCCCTGTTGACGGCGTGGTGATTGAGGGCAAAACATCCGTCGATGAGTCGATGCTCACCGGCGAGTCTCTGCCGCAAGAGAAAGGACCTGGAGATCCTGTAGTCGGCGCAACGGTGAATAAGCTAGGCCGGATTAAGTTCGAAGCGTTAAAAATCGGTAAGGATACAGCACTGGCGCAGATCATTCGCTTGGTCGAGGATGCTCAGGGAAGCAAAGCTCCGATTCAACGTCTGGCAGACCAGGTCTCGTCGATTTTCGTTCCGGTTGTGATCGGGATTGCCTTAGCTACGTTTTTGGCGTGGTATTTCCTTGCCCCTCCTCCGACGGGCGATATTTCTAACTTCACCCGCGCTCTGATCAATATGGTGGCAGTCCTGGTCATTGCTTGCCCTTGTGCGATGGGCCTGGCTACTCCAACAGCAGTGATGGTTGGGACCGGTAGAGGAGCCAACATGGGGATTTTATTCAAATCCAGCGGGGCGCTTGAGCAGGCGGGAAGTTTAACCACGGTCATCCTGGATAAGACGGGCACAATCACTCGCGGCCAGCCTACGGTCACCGACATCATCGTGAATGGATGGGATGGGAGTGAGAGAGATTTACTCATGCTCGTCGCGAGCGCTGAGCGTGGCTCCGAGCATCCATTGGGAGAGGCGGTTGTCGAAGCGGCTCTAGCTCAGGATATTCCATTAGATGAGCCAGACGGTTTCAAAGCCATTGCTGGCCATGGGATAGTTGCCAGCGTAGGAGAGCGGGAGGTTGTCATCGGTTCGCCGACGCTGCTCGCTGACCGGGGTATGAGAATGGATGGTCTCCAGGGGGAAATAGAGCGCTTGCGGTCGCAGGCGAAAACAGTCGTTGCCGTGGCAATTGATGGTGAACCAGCCGGTATTTTAGGCATCGCCGATACGGTGAAAGAGGGTTCGGTTGAAGCGATTAAGGACCTCCAAAACATGGGGCTGGAGGTCGTCATGATAACGGGAGATAATCTCCAAACTGCCCAAGCGATTGGTTCTTTGGTCGGTCTACACTCACAAGATTCCCAGGGGAACAGTCTCATCCGCGCCGAGGTGCTTCCGGCAGAGAAGGCAGAAGTGGTTAGAGATCTTCAAGGCCAGGGAAAGGTCGTTGCCATGGTCGGGGATGGGATCAATGACGCTCCAGCGTTAGCACAAGCGGATGTTGGGATTGCTATTGGAACCGGTACGGATGTGGCTATTGCCGCCGCTCCAATTACCCTTCTAAGCGGGGATTTGCGCGGCGTGCCGAGAGCAATCACGCTATCTCGCAGAACCCTGCGTACAATAAAGCAGAACCTGTTTTGGGCGTTGATTTATAATGTCCTTCTCATTCCGAGCGCAGCACTTGGTTTCCTGAATCCCATGTTTGCTGCCGGGGCTATGGCTTTCAGTTCCATATTCGTTGTAACAAACAGCCTCAGGTTGAAAGGTGTGAAACTCACCTGATTTTCTGCGTCACCCTGTTGAGATCAATTTTAATTTGCCACCTTGATCGTTGAGGGCGAAGGGGGTATGCTTCACACGCTCAGGATGTGATGAAACCACAATAAGGGGAATTTTGGGTGGAGGAGAAACGGATTCAATGGATCTCAGCGGCCTCACTTTAAGCCCATACTGGGTTGGTATTGCAGCTCTTGCAGGATTGTTATCGTTCTTGTCGCCCTGCGTCCTCGCTCTCGTGCCAGCCTATATCGGCTATCTCGGCGGGCGATCTGTATCACCCTCGGGCGATGTTATCACAAATCGCTGGACCACCTTCTCGCACGGGGTGGCTTTTGTTTTTGGGTTCAGTGTCGTATTTGTACTGCTGGGCGCCGCCGCGTCTGCGATTGGTTTTATCTTATATGATCTACGCACCTGGATTGCCCGCATCGGTGGAGTGGTCGTGATTATCTTTGGACTTCACACAATGGGGGTAATCAACATCCCTTTCCTGAACTACGA
>DAOWMX010000043.1 GCA_030642885.1 Anaerolineales bacterium
AGAACGCCCGCCACAGGGCGTTTTTTGTAATTAGCGAGCGATGCCGGTTATTGGATCCACCCCGGTGTCGATATAGCCATCGATAAGATCTTGCAGTATCTCCTGCACCCACGCTTCTCGTCCAGGCGTCAATCGCTCAGAGTTGATATCCTCGATGATAACCGGCATGACCACAGTTCCTCCGCCATCGCCCCTCCAAACGTCATCCCAGATTTCTGCGATCGCCAATTCAGGAGCGACCCGCACCGTCGCAATCCATTTCTCTCCAAGATCACTTCCTGGTGACTCGCCGCCAATGTAGCTCAACTCTGGACCTTCGAGCATTTCCGCTGATACTGCTACGCTCAATTCAGGAGATAAGAAGATCGTATCCACATCCAGGTTAGATAGCACATCGATTGCATCCTGAACTGCTGAAATCTCGGATGTAGATGCTTCAACACCAAGCGGATATGAATGAAAAGGTGGATAAGATTGTCTGCATAATCCACAATAGAACTTCACCCCATTTTGAAACGCTAAATTACTAGCCTGTTCTTCGCCTGAGTTCTCCACCGAGACAGCGCCTACCCTCCAATCGGGCGTTACTGCGGCGGAGAGAACACCGGCGATGAATCCAACGTGATCTGCACCCAGACCGTCCGGACCGATCCGCGTTAGATTGTCCGCAACGCTTAAGCCGGGGATCCCGATAGCCACAAACTGCACGTCCGGATATCGAGCAGCCAAGTCATTTAATCCCGGATCAGGTGGAAGGCTAAATACAACCGTAGCTCCCTGCCCCATCTCGCTGTCAGAGATTTCGTCTAGAACGATAAATTCGTTTCCTGCAGCTGCCGAAAACGTTGCGATGGTGCCTTCCACTCTGGAAGCCATCATCTCCTCTGCATCACTCCCACTAATGAGATAGACCAATTCAGGTGCATCCGTAGGCGATGCTGTTGGCGTGATCTGGTATACCAGTGTGGGAACTGCCGAGGCCTGCTCATTGACTCCTGATCCATCGCAAGCGGCAAGCAGAACAAGAATTCCAAGCAAAGCAAATCTAAGAGCATGATTGTTAGTGAATCGCATCAAATATTTTCCCGTCCATGTCCACTATTCTACTATCTGAACTCAGCCCTTGACCATATCACCCAAACGTAGAGAATTGATATTCACTTCTAGCCACTCATTCTTTCTGTTCACCAATTATAAAGAAATGCGAGATAATATTGGTCACATGAAACCGTCTTCGAGAATTGTCGAAAGCATAAGCCGTCGAGATGCACTAAGAATGTCAGCCCTGGGACTGGGCGGGTTTGCCTCCCAAAGATTCCTGCGAGGACTCGCGTTGCCGGAAGTTCCAAGCGCAGATCGTCTTGGCAGAGTCGCTTCGCCCAAAGTCGAGCTTCACATACGACCCGATTCAACCAGCCAAAGCCTCGGGACCCTTTATGAGGATGCCGTCGTTCCCTGGCTGCGCGAGGTAGTTGGTTATCACCCATACCGCTTTAACCAGCGCTGGGTGGAAACTCCAGATGGCTATCTATGGTCTGGTACGGTTCAGCCCGTCCAAAACGAACCGAACCAACCCGTAGATCTCCTGCCCATGACGAGCTTAGGTGAAGGGATGTGGGCTGAGGTGACGGTCCCTTGGGTGGATCTAATCTTAGATAACCCGCCTGCTCGTTCTCCCTGGTTAAAAGAAAGCCTTACACCGCGTCTATCTTACAGCCAAATATTATGGGTTGACCAAATACGCACAGATGATTCGGGCAATCCCCCCCTCTACCGTATCAATGAGCGGTACGGATACGGCGACATCTTCTGGGCTGATGCCCGTGCATTTCGACCACTCATTGAAGATGATCTTTCTCCAATCCACCCTGAGGTTGAAGATAAACGGGTCGTAGTAAACCTTACCTCTCAGACGCTGTCGTGTTTTGAAGGTAATCGTGAGGTCTTTTTCTGCCGTATTTCTTCTGGTGCAAAATTTAACGCTTCCGGTGAGCCGGTCGATGAGTGGGCCACCCCGATTGGTGGCTTCCAGATCTGGCGCAAGTTGATCTCGCTCCACATGAGCGGCGGAACGACTGGAGGCGGTTACGATCTACCAGGAATCGGTTGGGTAACCCTCTTCGTAGGCAATGGTGTTGCAATCCATTCAACCTTCTGGCATAACAATTTCGGTGTGCCCATGTCACACGGTTGTGTGAATGCACGACCTCAGGACGCTCAATGGATTTTCCGCTGGACAACACCTTTCGTCGATTATGATCCCGGCGATGTCACTGTCTCGATGCCAGGAGGGACCCGCGTCGTTGTTACCGAAGCATGAAGCATCTCTTCTCTGGCAATCTCGTTTGTTTGAATTGACGTTTCAGTTCTAAGACTGGAATTAAATGGATGTTAGATAAACGCGCAACAGCGATCGCTTCTCCAAACATCGCCTTTATTAAGTATTGGGGCAACCGCGATCCTGCTCTCCGCCTTCCTGCCAACGCTTCCCTCTCTATGACGCTCGCGAATCTCCAAACAGAGACGGCAGTCCAGTTCGATAACTTACTGGAGTCTGATCAAATAGAAATCAACGGCAACCCCGCCTCAGTGCAAGCCGCCAGCCGCGTTACGGAGCATTTGGATCTCATCCGCACTCTCTCAGGGCTTCCTTCATTCGCTAATGTATGCAGCCTGAGCAATTTCCCCGCCGGTGCAGGCATCGCCTCTTCAGCCTCAGCTTTCGCCGCCCTGACTGCGGCAGCCAGCAGTGCAGCCGGGCTGGATCTAGACATGAAGCAGCTATCCATCCTCGCCCGTCGCGGTTCCGGATCTGCCGCTCGCTCTATATTCGGTGGTTTCGTGCAATTATTCTCTGGAGAAACTGACGAGGACGGGTACGCCGAGCAGCTTGCGCCTGCTGAACACTGGCACTTGGTCGATCTTATCGCAGTTGTAACCAAAGAACACAAATCGACGGGATCATCCGCAGGCCACCTGCTTGCGCCCACAAGTCCAATTCAAGCCGTCCGCGTTCAGGATGCAGATCGCCGTATGGCAATCTGCAAAAATGCGATTCTGCAAAAGGACTTTCAAACACTTGCTCAAATTGTTGAGCAGGATTCAAACTTGATGCATTCCGTGATGATGACTTCCGATCCACCGCTTCATTATCTAGAACCAGAGTCAATCAGCATCATGAAGCATGTAACTCGCTGGCGAGAGGACGGTCTAGCAGTGTGTTACACAATCGACGCAGGACCCAACGTTCATTGTATTTGCTCTTTTGAGGACTCCCATGAAGTCGAGCGTCAGCTCCGTTCTATCGATGGCCTTTTAGATATTTACCGCTGCTCACCCGGAAATGGCGTGGCTCTTAACACTAACAATTAACAATCACCCCAGTGATATAATCGCGACAAAACAAAGGCATAGGTGATATTCGTGTCAGATTTCTTTCTGTTCATAATCGTTCTCTCGGTGCTGCTAATAGGTCACGAGTTGGGCCACTTTCTCGTTGGTAAATGGCGCGGTGTGAAAATCGATGAGTTTGGTTTAGGTTTCCCGCCTCGAATACTAACCTTATTCGAAGCTGGCGGGGTTAAGTACTCTTTGAACTGGATCCCGTTCGGTGGCTTTGTCCGTTTCGCGGGAGAGGATGATCCAGATATACCGAGCGGTCTTTCTTCTTCGAGCAAACTGACGCGTACGCTCGTCCTTTCCGCTGGCCCTGCAGCGAATATTCTCTTGGGCTTCCTTGCTTTTCTCATGGCCTTTAAATTTGCTGCTCCCGATGTCACACGCGTTCTCATCGCCGAAGTCCTTGAAGAGACACCTGCCTATGCTGCCGGGCTGCTCGCCGGCGACATCGTCGAATTCGTCGATGACATTCCCATCCAGGGCATAGGTGACATGCAGGAAGCCATTCACGCAAAACTCGGCGAGACTACGCTTATTGTTGTTGATCGCGACGGACAGATTGTTGAACTAACCATGATCCCACGCGTAGAATTCCCTGCTGATCAGGGACCCATCGGAGTAACATTGAGTTTCCCCACCGCTCAGATGGGGTGGATCGAAGCCTCCAAGTGGGGGGTGGATTCGGTCGTAACCCAGATTACCGCGCTCTTCAAGCTTCCAGGACGCTTATTAAGCGGTCAAGCCTCACCTGAGGAAGCTCGTCTCAGCGGGTTAAAAGGCATTCATGATATGTTGTCGTGGGCAAGCACAATTGACCGGGCATCTGACCGGCCCTTCATTACATTAAACTTAATCGGGGTAATTAGTATCGGCTTGGCATTAGCCAATCTACTTCCCTTCCCTGCTCTCGATGGCGGGCGATTAATGTTTGTCCTTTACGAGGCAATCTTTCGACGCCGAATATCCCCTCGATTCGAGGGAATCGCGCACGCCATCGGCTTTGCCATCCTTATTTTTCTCATGGTCTATATCAACCTACAGGATTTCATCAATCCAATTTCGCTTCCTTAGCATCTCTACTGTGACATTCTATGAGTCAAGAACTAGACGAATTATTCTCACTTTTGATGGACGAAGAGCAGCTTCTACCCATCGAAGAACTCTCTGCGCTTTCTGATTTAGACACCCGCCAGCTAGATCGCTTTTCGAGTTGCTGGCAATCCCTGTCTCCTCTTCGGCGCCGTATCTTGCTAGCGACACTCGGCCAACAAGCCGATGAGCATATTGAGCTACTATTCGACAACATCAACCTTCTCGGGCTCGACGATCCCGACCCGAGCATTCGAAAAATTTCTATTAGCAACCTGTGGGAATCGACAGACCCATCTCTCCCTACAGCTTTCCTTACAACTTTTAACGAAGATAGCTCACTAGAAGTGCGCACAGCTGCCGCGGATGCTCTTGGGTTTTTCGTCCTTTTAGCAGAGCTCGAAGATGATGCCGTAACAGAGTCAAACCAGATCGTGGACGATCTTCTAGGAACAATACGGACTGGCGCCTCTTCTGAGTTACATCGCGCTTGTGTAAAAACCCTCGGGTTCTCTTCCCGCGAGGATGTGCAAGAGATCATCGCCGATGCATACCATTCCGGTGATGATGATTTATTAGAGTCTGCCCTAATAGCCATGGGTAGATCGGCCAATCCGGTTTGGAGACCTGAAATTCTCCAGGAAATTCACCACCCCTCGCCACGAATTCGCGTCGAGGCTGCTCGCGCCGCAGGTGAACTTGAGCTTCACGATACAGCACAATCTCTTGTGGAGCTTCTCGAAGACGTCAGCGATGAGGTAGTTCACGTCGCGATATGGTCTTTAGGGCAGATTGGTGATGACTTGGCCAGAACAGCCCTATCAGAAATCCAGGCCTCAGCACCAGATACCGAGACTGTCAAGAAAGCGGATGAAGCACTCGAACACCTGGCATTTCTCGAAGGCACTCCTGATCTCCTGACCTTTGACTTCGATGACCCTGCTGAGGATGCCGTGGATTGAGGGAATTCCTAAGCCTTTTCACGAGTAATATATTCCCGATCATCGCTGTCGCTGGGGCGGGCTTTGTACTCCAGCGTAGAACGCGCCTTGATCCCCGACCCATCTCCGCTACAATTTTTCACATCCTCGTACCCGCCCTCGTTTTTGACTTGGTACTCAAAACAGAAATTCCCAAGGATGACGTCGTAAGCATGGTTATCCTTGCATCGGGCGTGATCGTCTTTATGCTCTTGCTCAGCTGGGTGCTCTCAAAACTTCTTCGCTTACCCCAAGCGCTGGCATCCGCCTTCATACTCAGCGTAGCGTTTATCAATTCAGGAAATTATGGTCTTTCGCTTAACCACTTTGCGTTGGGTGAAGCCGGCTTGCTCTGGGCAAGTATTTATTTCATCACGAGCGCTTTGTGGACTAACTCAGTGGGTGTTTACATCGCCAGTGCTGGGAGAATGGACCCGCTCCGTGCTGTAAAGAATCTGGCCAAGGTTCCTGCTGTATATGCCATCCTTTTATCACTCATTCTGCGCGCTCTCAATATTAGTATCCCGCAAGCCATTTCCCGACCGATCGAACTTCTTGCATTGGCCATGATTCCCATGATGCTGCTTGTTCTGGGAATGCAGATCAGCAAAGCGGGCTCTCCAAAGCGCCTCGGTTTACTTTCCATCGTGGTCGCTCTTCGATTAATCATCTCTCCAACCGTTGCCTGGTTCATGGCAAACGCGCTTCGTATGCCCATTATAGGCATGCAAGCAGGCGTTCTCGAGTCTGCCATGCCTACTGCCGTCCTTGCCTCCATCCTTGCGCTCCAATACGATTCAGAACCTGACTTCGTCACTGGCGCAATTCTTGTATCCACATTACTAAGCCCAATAACATTGACGCCGCTTCTCTATTTTCTCGGGGTGTAGCCATCAGACAACTGCCGCATATCCTGCTTGTTGCTTTTTTACTTCTTTCTCCGCTGGAAACTGTTGCAGCCCAGGCGGACGAGATTCACGTTGATACACAAACCGAGTATAAGTATGGTTCATCCATCACATTCAACGCGCAAATTCAAGCTGTAAGCGATGTCATCCGTGCGGCAGTGTTCATTCGCGTGGGCTCATCAGAATTTACAAACGTCTCCCTAGCAGTCCTTTCAGACGGCTCAGCGAACTCGGCAGAAGTAATTGAAGAAGTTCAGGCGCTCGGGGTCGAACCATTTTCCACAATCACTTACTGGTGGCAGATCGACTTCGCAGATGGCAACAACTACGTCACAGTCCCCGCATCCTTTGTTTACGAGGATAATCGTTTCGATTGGCACTCCCTGAGCAATTCCAACATCACCGTCCATTGGATAGAAGGTGATATAACCCGTGGTCAGGACATCCTCAACCTGGCAAATGATTCCCTTTTGAAAATTCAACGCGATCTCGCACTGCCAGCTCTTGATACTGTGACAATTTACATCTACCCCACAGTTGGTCAGCTTCAATCAAGTATACGCATGGGCGGTGCGACATGGGTCGGCGGGCATGCTCAACCAGAACTGAGGACCATACTTTTGGCCGCGCCAACTGGGGTTGAGGGTCAAATCTCTCTGGAACGCGATCTCCCCCATGAGCTTGTTCACATCCTGCTTTACGAACGTATGGGTGACCAATATCACAACCTACCCACCTGGCTCAACGAAGGACTGGCTACGCTCCAAGAAGGCGTGCCGAATCCTGCTTACATCTTCGAGTTGGATCGCGCCGCCCGCGAGAATTCACTAATTTCGATGCACTCCCTGTGTGCCTCCTTCCCTATTTCGGAAGAAGATGCCTTGCTGGCATACGCTCAGAGCGCATCCTTCACACAATATTTGCTTGACATTTATGGTGTTGGCGGTGTGGCACTGCTTTTAGATGCTTATCAGGAAGGGACAAGCTGTGAAGGCGGTGTTCAACGTGTGTATCAACGTCCCATCTCTCAATTAGAAAACGAGTGGAGGTGGACGTCACTCTCAAACCCCAATCTGCTCGATTTCATCCGGCCGCTTCTACCTTGGCTTCTACTCGGCTTGTCCGTTCTCGTCGTATTCAGTATCATTATTCTGCTTAGCCGCCGGCAACACAAGGAATAGTAATACTATGAACTCTTTCAAAACACTCGTATTCGATCTTGAGACCAAGCGACTTGCAGATGAGGTCGGCGGTTGGGACCACATCGATAAGATGGGACTCTCTGCTGGCGTAACCTATCATGTCGAAGAGGATGGCTGGTCCTTATTCAAAGAAGACGATGCTGGTGTACTCCTTGACGAACTTGCTTCCGCGTCCAAAATCATTGGCTTCAACCTCATCCGTTTTGACTACACAGTTCTTAGACCCTATGGACTTTCCATCGATCGGTCCTTAGTAGAGAAGACCGCAGACATGCTTGCAGATATCTCGCTAACACTTGGATTTCGAGTCGGCCTGGATCACCTCGCAGAAGCCACGCTGGCTGAAAGCAAGTCCGCAGACGGCCTTGCCGCGGTTGAATGGTACAAGAAAGGCGAGATTGACAAGGTTTTGGCGTATTGCAAACAGGATGTTTGGGTTACTTACCGTCTATGGGAATATGGTCGCGACCACAGCCACATTTTCCGTCGTGATCGAAGTGGCAGCAAAAAGAAGATCCCAGTGTCCTGGTAAAATTTCTACCGGGTCGCCTTATAGCGACCTTTTTCCTATCAACTCTGCAATATCGCTCCCGTCTGATGTTTCTGAGCGCCACACAATCGCATCATGGCCTCTATCAGCAGACAGAGTGAAAGCAAATGCAGCAGCAATTCCAGGTTGGGATCGAACCATCCGGTAGAACTCTAAATATTGGCGAGCCTTCGAACTATCCGCTATGCCTTGTATGGGGTTGCAGAACTCTGTAATAATGAGTTGCTTATCCGGGAATTTGTCTCGATATACCTCGAATGCACGTCCTTTATTGCGCTCTCTTAGAGAAGCCTGATCCGTCCAATAGCAATTCACGCCAACCCAATCAGCATTCTGGACCGCATTCACCGCCTCATTAAGAAATTGAGCATCATCTGCTCTCCACCCTGGGAGAAGCTCACCCTGAGATAAACCGGGGAATCCGACCTTGGCCTCGGGGAAACGCGCCTTAATCATCTGTGTTACTTTGGTAAACCAATGTGAGAACTCCAACCCATCACGCCAGGACCGCCGCCACCCTGAGTTTTGGACGTTCGGATTGCTGTGGATTTCAAAATATCTGATCCCGGATCTATACAGCCGTCCAAAATTGTTTTCAATCGAGGCGAAAAATCTTTCTGTGGAGATCGCCTCACCAGAAAAGTCTCCCGTCACACGCACAACGATAAACATCGCCGGATTCAACCCTCGGATGCGCTCGATCGTATCAAGACTTTCGTCAAGCTCTACCTTGACAGCTTCTAACCTCGCCATTTTTATAAGGTTGAGATCTTCACCTTGTAATGGTTCTCCCACCCTTGCGTGAGCACCGAGAAGGCATTTTTCATGGTTCAAAGGGGAGGCATCGAACGATTTCTTCTTCGCCGGCCAAATAAGAAATGGCGTTGGGTCGATGATGTCCTTTGGGAAATTCGTCTCCCCACGGTCGGTCGCTCCATCCCTTTTCAACGTTAAATGTAGGTGCGAACCAGTAGATGCTCCAGTAGAGTTCGCTTTCCCAAGCAGCTCGCCAGCCTTTACTTCCTGTCCGACCCGCACCAATGGCCGCGCAAGATGCCCGTACACGGTTTTGTACCCATCTTTATGTCGTACACGAACATGTTTTCCATAGGCATGCACCCTGGGGTCTGGGTTATTATGAACCCGATAGACGACCCCGTCGGCGCAGCAATAGATGTTGGTGTTATTTAGGGCGCGGATATCTACGCCCTCATGGCCTGGCATACCAAAACGGCTGTATATCTGTGGATTTGCCCCATATTCTTGAGTGATAAATGAGTAATCGGTCGGCCAAAGCAAGTAGAACGACTTGCGTTTTTGCCCATAACGATCTTCATCGGCGATCCGCAGTGCTAATTCCTCCTGCAACCCTTGTGCAGTGTCAGTTGTAATCGGGTCAAGACGAACGCCAGGATGCTGAGAATAAAACCATTTTTCAAGTTGGCTATATTCAGGATATCCACCCGGAACGGCGGGGAAAGTTATCACCTGGGCGGGCGCCATGTATTGCGCTGCAGTATGAGGATCCTGAGTTAAGTTCGGTCCATACTGCAGAACATAGTCGGAACATGAGCGGACCCAGGTCCAGTAATTCTCACGCGGGAGCAAGATCACTTGGTGTTCCATACTCAGTCGTTAAACCCCATGCCTTTTGATTTCATCGAAACGTAGCGGTTTTTTCCAATTACGAGATGATCAAGCACCTCAATATCGAGAAGTTTTCCGGCGCCCACAATTGCCCGGGTTACAGCGACATCTTCAGGACTGGGCGTCGGATCATCACTCGGATGATTGTGTGCAACGATTATTGCAGCAGCATTGCGCCGCACTGCTTCCCGAAAGACCTCGCCAACTCTGATGACTGAACTGTTAAGCGATCCTCGATACACATCTATAACCTTAATGACTTGATTTCGAGTGTCTAATAGCAATACGCGTAAGTGCTCCTGCTCTAATGCGCCCATTTCATAGAGAACGAGATTTGCAGCATCCTGCGGTGACTGAATGCGCGGTTTGTCCTCCTGGTTCACAGTCGCGAATCTACGCCCTAACTCAACCGCCGCTTGTATTTGAGTGGCCTTTGCGAACCCGATTCCCCGTTTATTCTCAAGTTCAGGGAGCGAGATGCGATGTAATCCTGCAAGACCCCCGACTTCCATCAATAGTGTCTGCGCTAACTGAACAGCGTTCATCCCTTTGATACCCGTCCTAAGCATGATGGCCAGTAACTCTGCATTGGACAGAGCCCCCGGGCCTAAAGCAGCGAGCCGTTCACGTGGGCGATCGCCAGAGTCAAGATCCATAATCCGGTAGCCCAACTGTTTATCCCCCACATCACACCCCCATTCAGTGCAAATTGCGTGCCGAAGTCGATGATAGCGACTATACTTCAGTGGAATCTCGCTGTCAAAGTGGCCCAGAATTTGCATCGCCATGAGTACACTGCATGCTATAATGCCGCTCGTCAGGAGTGCCCATGCTGGACATCTTCGGAATCGCCTCATTAGGAAAATTCTTTACATATATCACAGCCTTTTTGGGTGCCTTCTTGGCTGCATTGTGGCTGAGTCTGATTTTTTGGACGCTCAGGGATATCCGCTCCAGGTCCCACGATAAACTTGTCCACATCCTCACGGTGCTCCTGGTAGCCCTCTTGAATCTACCTGGACTTATCATCTACCTCATAATCCGCCCATCCCTGACGCTCACCGAGGAGTACCAACAGACGCTAGAAGAAGAGGCGCTCCTTTCGCAAATTGAGGAGCGTTTGTTATGTCCAGGATGTGGAAGCCATACGGAAAAGAATTGGCAGGTCTGCGCTCATTGCCACACTCGACTCCGAAAGGTATGCCGTCAATGCGGCCAGCTTCTACAGCTCCCCTGGCAGATTTGTCCTTACTGCACAACACCTGTACCAGTGTCGTCCACCGAAGCTCAATCAGCAGATATACCACCCATTACTGGCTAGCTCTCGAACCTGCAAATCTCGGAAATAAAAGAAACTGGCGAATAGAACTCGCCAGTTTCTTTTTAATTAACTGTCTGCTATTAAGTTGCTCTACTTTTTGCTTACCATTCCTAAGCAAGACCAACCTGCATACTGAGCAGTGTCTCCGAGCTCATCCTCTATGCGCAGAAGTTGGTTGTACTTCGCAACGCGATCGGA
>DAOWMX010000185.1 GCA_030642885.1 Anaerolineales bacterium
CCAGGAAGCTTCTTGAACCAAAGGATCGGAACAGCAGCGCTAGCTAACCATCCACTGGAGGAGTCCGGGGATGCGCGACGATTTGGAAACAAGGTTGTATGATGTAAGCGGGTAGAAAAGAGAACGATCGGGAATGCCCCAACCGCTCCCAACAAAACCCGCTTCGCTTCGTCCCTGCTGGATGCTTCCTTACAGGATGCTGCGCGAGCGCGAGGGGCACAGATCGAAGCAGGGGATCTTCGTCAGCTCAAAACCGTTAGCCCACATCGCCCCAACCTGTGCAACCTCGAAATACCTGTATTTTTCTTTGTAGCGCTTCAACACAGGATCGGATAGGATCCAAAGCTTGACTTCTCGCACCAGAAGAATGAGGGACGGCATGAAGAAACACAATTCGCATTTATACGCTCTCCTTGGCCTGGCTGTTCTCGCGAGCCTACTAGGCGGATGCAGCCCGAGTGCCAGATTGCCCTGCCCGGAGCCAGACGAAGTGATAGCCTATCCAAATCCAGGGGAGGATCGGGTCGCTCTTACTCTGCAGAACAACACCTGCATGAGCATCTGTGTTCTGCTTGTGTCGCCGGATCACTGCGAGTATATGGGAGGAGAGAACTGGGTAGATGACCACCCCCTCCGCAGTGAAGAGTCGATCACCATGTACATTCCGCCGGGTAAAGTTGCAGTCTGGGTAGAATTATGTACCGAAGAGGTTCGAGTATATGAACACCTGAAGATTCACTCTGAATACGTACACCCCATCAGCGATCCCGCTTTCGAAAACACACCTCCCTGCGGGACATCGCTGACGGTCGTCAACAATTCGGCTGTCCCCATCTGCAATATGTGGATGGGCATGACGGAGAGTGTTTACACTGGCTGGAACTGGGTCGGCGCCGAGCCCATCCAGCCTGGCGAGTCATTAAACCTCACGCTCAGACCCGAAACATACTTCATACGAGCCGAGGCTTGCGACGGCACCTGGCTGCGCTCCGAGGTGGACATACCGATCTCCGGCCACCAGACCTGGACGGTGCCGTAGGGACCTCTGAATTAAATGGATACCTTTGATCAATAGCTGTGGTGAATGGATAAATAATCTCTTCCCCCCTTATTAGTTTCTAATCCATAATCATCCTTAGCTGGCCCCGGTGTTTGCTGAGTTCGTCCGTTAGACTCTATTAAGAATCTGTAGACGAATAGGAATAACGACTCTGTCCGCTAGATTTACAGCCCTATCGCACAAGGACTTGTAAGCCCAAAGTTGCGGGCCCTGCACAGCGCACTACTTCTTTGTATAAAACAATCCCGCTTTAACGGCGGGTTTTTGAATCTTCAACTAGAGTTTTTCCTTCGCTCCCTTGATAAGCGAAAGATGGGCCTATGAGGCGCTTAGATGCTTCTCGATAGCGGTCTTCAATTTGGCGGGGTGAAAGTCAAAAGGTCCCCGTCCTCCATGATAGACAACGCGTCCATCGATTCCTATGAGATAGAGCCGAGTGGGCCAGGCAGCATACGCCTTATTTACGGCATCATCCATTTCATCTACATAGGTACGAATGCCATACTGCAAAGCCTCTTCACATTCCCCGGCGACGGCACGGCGTTCCTCGATCGTCTTGGGGTCAACCACATCTGTGGCCGCTCTCATCCTCGCTAGCTTCATCAATACTGACATCGGTCCTTTACCAAACCACCAGCCATCCACTGGATGGGCTTCGCGGATGTAGATCGAGACGAACTTCACCTGCTCATAGTACTCGCCGTACAGATCAGAGAGACGCCCGGTCCCTCGTACGTAGGGCGGTCAGGTAAAGCTACCGAAGATTAACGCCACAGGTTGACCCTTCAAATCGGAAAGGCGCAAAGGGTTTTCGCCGTGGTTATCGCGTAATTCAAAATCAGAGGCAAGATCCCCGACCTTCGGGGCATGTGCATCGAATTTCTTCTGCCATGCTGTAGCTTCCTTGCGAGTTTTCAGTGTCTCTGCCAAAAGCGCGCTCCTCTGCTAGACTCGGACCGAGAACGAAGTATAAACTGCTTAGCCGCCAACACCTATTGGACTCCCTGCCCACATCCGCCATTTTGTACGCCTGGTGAGCGCTAGCTTCCTGCTCACCCGGGCGAGTATTTCTGACTATTCTTGTCGGCTATAATAGGAGTTCACAATTCAGCGGAGACGATCATGAAGGCAAGTGGAGACAACCCAATCTCCTACGAGAGCTTTCTGCAGCAGATTGCGAACCGGGGGCGCACGATGCTCCTTCCAGCGCTGTTGGAAGCTCAAGCGCGGTACGGGCACATCTCCCCTGAAGTTGCCGGCGCAATCGGCGCCGCCCTGTGCGTTCCTTTAGCCGACATCACCGGCGTGATCGAGTTCTACGGCATGCTCTACGACAGACCCACGGCCGAGACCATCATCCGGGTCTGCACCAGCCCGACCTGCTCCAGCCAGGGCGCACAGACCTTGCTCAAAGAGCTTGATCAATCGCTGGTAGTCACACCTGGCCATGCGACCCCCGATGGGAAACACTACCTTGAAAAGACCGAGTGCCTCGGGCTTTGTGACCAGGCACCTACAGCATTGGTGGATCTAGCGGCCGTCGGTCGGGCCAACAGCGCACGCATCCTCAATCCGCCAGGGGATTTTCACACGGCCATCTACGCCGATACCCCCGTCATCACCCGGCGCTGTGGCAAGGTCGAACCCACCAGCCTCGCCAACTTTCTCGCCCATGAAGGTTTCGCCGGATTCCACAACGCCCTGAAGCTCGGGGCAGAAGAAATCTGCTCGCGGGTGAAGGACTCGGGTTTGCTAGGACGCGGCGGGGCGGCCTTCTCCACCGATATCAAGTGGGAGGGCGCTGCCTCCGCCTCCGGAAAACCAAAATACATCGTTTGCAACGCCGACGAATCCGAACCGGGCACCTTCAAAGATCGGGTGCTGCTCGAGAACGATCCTTTCGCCATCCTGGAGGGCATGCTCATCGCCGGATTCGCTATTGGCGCCGAGAAGGGTTTCATCTACATCCGCGGCGAATACCCCCGGGTTCAGCAAATCTTCCAGCAGGTTATCGACGCCGCTTACGAAAACGGCTACCTGGGTGAAGATATCCAGGGTGCCGAATTCAACTTCGATGTCGAGCTCCGCTCCGGCGGGGGCGCTTATATTTGCGGCGAAGAGACAGCGTTATTCGAATCGATCGAGGGTAAACGCGGTTACCCCCGCTTGAAACCTCCCTTTCCCACCACCCATGGGCTTTATCAAAAACCAACCGTGATCAACAACGTTGAAACCTTCGCCAACGTGGGTGTGATCATGCGCATCGGCGTCGAAGCCTATCGCGCCTATGGCTCTCCAGGCTCAAGCGGTCCCTGGCTCTTCTGCCTCTCGGGAGATGTTGAAAACCCCGGCTTGTACGAAATCACCCAACCGATCACCCTGCGTGAACTGATCTATGAACGCGGCGGTGGCGTGAGAGATAACGCCGACCTTCAAGCCGTCTTGCTGGGCGGCGCCGCAGGCAAATTCGTCTCGCCAGCGAACCTGGATGTCCGCCTGACGCAAGAAGATACTCGTGCCGCAGGTCTTGGGCTGGGCTCCGGCGCGGTCGTAGTTCTGAGCGAACACGCTGACCTGCGGCAAACCTTCGCCGATCTGGGTCATTTCTTCGCCCACGAAAGCTGTGGGAAGTGCTATCCCTGCCAGCTCGGCTCCCAGCGCCAGTCGGAGATCCTGGACCGTGTAGCGAATCACGAGGCTCTTCCTGGCGATCTCGAACGCCTGCAGGATGTGGGCTGGACGATGACAGATGCTTCCCTCTGCGGCTTGGGGCAAACCGCTGCCTCGGCGGTGCTGAGCGCCATTGAGCTCTGGCCGGACATCTTCCAGGGAGGAGCGCTGTAAATGGGTTCGGCGAAAGAAATCTCACTCACGCTGGACGGGAAAGCCGTGAAGGTGCCAGCGGGTTGGACACTTTTGCAAGCGCTCGAACATTTCGAGATCAAGATTCCTGTGATCTGTTTCCACGGCGCCACGACGCCTGAGGGTATCTGCCGTCAATGTGTCGTCGAGGTGGAGGGACGCCGTACACTCCTTCCAGCCTGCGTCACCCTGGTCGGCGAGGATATGGTGGTCCATTCAGCCAGCGAACGGGTCTTGCGTGCACGGCGGACAATCCTGGAGATGCTGCACGCCAGCAGCGACCTCTCCCAGTCACCAGAGCTTCAAGAGCAGATGGCGACGTACAACGCCGATCCGGAGCGCTTCCCACAGGCCCGGCGACGGAGCGCCGAAGTACTGGATGACAATCCTTTTTATGTGCGCGATTATGAAAAATGCATCCTCTGCTGGCGCTGCGTCCAAGCCTGCGGCGATGATTTACAGTTCACCTATGCCCTCGCCCTGGGCGGTCGCGGCCACGAAACGCATATCGCTACCTTCTTCGACGCCCCCCTGCCGGAGACAACCTGCGTCTTCTGCGGCAATTGCGTCGCGGTTTGCCCGACAGGAGCGCTGAGGAGCAAGACGGAATTCTTCCTTGAACAGGGTATGGATTACGACCAAATTCGCATAGAAAAACGCAAGAGCCGGCGCGATCGAGGGCAATCATGATGGATGCTGGACGCAGCGTACGCACCACTTGTCCCTACTGCGGTGTCGGCTGCCAGATCGACCTAAAAATTAAGGATGAGCGCATCTACCGCGTCGATGCGCCCTTCGACGTCGCCCCGAATTACGGTCGGCTTTGCGCCAAAGGCCGTTTCGGCGTGGACTTCGTGCACCACCCCTCGCGCCTGACCTACCCTTTAATTCGCAAGGATCTCGGGGCGCATCCCCGTAAAGCCATCGGCTTAGATGGCTTCCGCCAAGCGAGTTGGGAGGAAGCGCTCGAGCTCAGCGCCCGCCGTTTAGCCGAGACCGTCAAACAGCATGGCGGCGATGC
>DAOWMX010000106.1 GCA_030642885.1 Anaerolineales bacterium
CTCATACATCCACCCGAGGTGGCTTCGATCAATGAAGTTATTTGCGGTGGATGCGGTGTGTGCGTGTCGATGTGTCCTTATGAAGCGATTTCAATCAGCGAAGCGGGAGTCGCGGAAGTTAATGAGGTACTTTGTGAGGGCTGTGGCACATGCGTCTCAGCTTGCCCGACTGGAGCTGCGCAGTTGAAGAATATGACTGATGTCCAACTATTCCAGATGATAGAGGCAGCGCTCATCGATGTCTGATACTGGCGGAAATAGCTTTGAACCCAAGATTGTGGCTTTCCTATGCCGCTGGTGCTCTTATGCAGGCGCAGATCTAGCCGGCGTGAGTCGCCTGATTTACCCGCCCAATGTCATTCCGATGCGAGTTAACTGCTCGGGCAGGGTTGACGCAGGGATGGTGACCGAAGTGCTCGCAAAAGGAGCCGATGGAGTCTTGATTGGTGGCTGCCACCCGGGCGATTGTCATTATGTGAATGGTAATTACAAGACTCGCCGGCGTGTGCAGTTGTTAAAAGCGGCCCTGGAACAGGCGGGCGTCAACCCGGAGCGGGTGCATCTAGAATGGATTAGCGCCAGTGAAGGGGGTAAATTCCAGAAAACGGTGGAGGGATTTACCACAAAGCTTAAGGAATTGGGACCGAGTCCGGTAGGGTGTGATGACTAAATTAAAGCTCGGTATTTATTGGGCTGCGTCATGTGGCGGCTGTGATGTGTCTTTGCTGGAAGTCGATGAGCAGATTCTGGACCTCGCCGCGGCAGCGGATATTGTCTTATGGCCGTGCGCTGCTGACGTGAAGTATGATGATTTACGAGAGTATCCGGATGGATGGATTGACCTGGTTCTATTCAATGGGGCAATCCGCACGCAGGAGAACCTCGAGCTCGCCCAATTGCTGCGTAAGAAAGCCAGAAATTTAGTCGCCTATGGCTCCTGTGCCCACACAGGTGGCGTGATCGGGTTGGCAAATCTTTCCAGTCGTGAGGAGATATTCTCCACGCTTTTCAAGGATCATGACCCCATTCCTACCGAGGTCTCGCAAGTTGACGGCTGCAGCCTTGAGCTACCGCAATTTCTAAACCGTTTAACACCATTGGATGCGGTAGTCAGTGTTGATTACTACATACCAGGATGCCCACCGCCGCGCGAGATCATCAGCGCTGTTCTCGAAGCGGTTATAAGCGGAAAGCTGCCTGAAAAAGGGACGGTTTTCGCTTCGGAGAAGAACCTTTGTGATGAGTGCCCACGCGAGCGAACAGAGCAGCCTATTACCAAAATCTACCGCCCGCACGAGATCGAAGCTGACCCGGAGATCTGCCTGCTGGATCAGGGTTTGATTTGCCTTGGACCTGCAACTCGTGGCGGCTGCGGAGCTGCTTGTCCTAATGCGAATATGCCCTGTACGGGTTGCGCAGGCCCTACTGCGGGAGTGACTGATCAGGGTGCGGCGATGCTAAATACAATCGCCTCATTAATTGGCGTAGGTGAGGAGGGCGAGGCTGTCCTTCAAGATGAAGATGCCATATTGCAGGAGATTGAAGATGTGATTGGTACGTTTTATCGCTTCAGCCTTGCATCCTCGGCGCTGGGGAGTGTATGCCGTGAGTAAGAAAACTAGGCGCATCACGATTGACCCGATCACCCGTTTGGAGGGACATGGCAAGATCGAACTATTCCTCGATGAGCATGGAGAACTGAAGGACGCCTTCTTCCAAATACCGGAACTGCGCGGTTTTGAACGATTCTGCCAGGGTCGATATGGAGAAGATATGCCGCAAATCACACAGCGGATTTGTGGAGTTTGCCCTGAAGCGCACCATCTGGCATCCGTGAAGGCACTGGATGCTTGCTACGGCGTCGAGCCGCCACCCAGAGCACGTAAACTGCGCGAGTTGTTGTACAACGCCTACATCTTTTCAGATCACCTGCTGCATTTTTACTATCTTGGCGGTCCGGATTTCCTGCTTGACGTTGATACGCCGCCGCAGGAGAGGAACATCCTCGGGGTTATCAATAAAGTCGGGGAAGCGCTGGGAAAAGAAGTCATCAAGCACCGTTCTTATGGGCAGCGGATTATCGAAGCCGTCGGTGGACGCTCAATCCATCCGGTAACTGCTTTACCAGGCGGTCAGTCCAAAGCAATTACTCCCGAGGAGCAGAAGGACATTGAGGCGATGCTGCAGTCCTGCGTCGCTTTCGCTCAGCAAACTTTGGAGATCTTTAAAGACATCTATCTTGCGAAGGGGCTTTTTAGAGATCTCCTGGATGACAAAGACCATTCGCTGCCGACCTATTACATGGGCATGGTTGACCAGGAAGGCTTAATTAATTTCTATGACGGTCGCATACGGGTGGTGAGCCCAGATGGCGAAGAGGTCGAGCTGGCGCAGGCGGATGAGCTTCTGGAATTGATCGAGGAGCGCACCGAGCCCTGGACATATGTAAAAATCCCATTCCTGCGGAAAATCGGTTGGCAGGGCTACACAGCAGGTATTGAAAGCGGTGTGTATAGGGTGGGCCCTCTAGCTAGGTTAAATGTCTGTAGTGGAATAGGAACTCCGCTGGCAGATGTGGAGTATGAAGCTTATAAAGATTTCTTCGGTGGCGTTCCTGTTCACGCGACTTTTGCTTATCACTGGGCTAGGATTATCGAGATGCTGACTGCAGCGGAGAAGGCTGCTGAGATCATTCAAGATCCTGAGCTGATGGAGGGACCAATCCGCGTTGAGCTAGGCGCGCCTGGTGAAGGTGTGGGCGTGATCGAGGCGGCACGCGGGACGCTGATCCATCATTATAAACTGGATGAAAAAGGGATCGTGATCGGAGTTAATTTGGTCGTGGCCACGACGCATAACATCGCCGGGATTTCAGCTTCGATCAAGGAGATGGCCAAGTCCGTTATCCATAAAGGGAAGGTGGATCAGGGAATATTGAATAGGATCGAAATGAGTTTTCGGAATTACGATCCCTGTCTGGCCTGCGCGACCCACGCGCTGCCCGGGCAAATGCCGCTGGTGGTCAATGTGCGCGATCCCTCTGGTGAGGTAATAGAGCAGATCGTACGCGAAGAACCATGAATTCTGGGAGTTTAAATCTGCGAGTGATTATCGATTATCCATACCACTGTGAATTGGAGTGGAAGACGAAATAATGCCGTCTGCAACGAAGCTGGAGCAGTTTGTAGGATTTCGCGAGAGGGTGGAGATGCTCTCGGGAGAAAACGTATTCGCTTGCTATCAGTGTGGGATGTGCACTGCCGGGTGTTCCTTTGCGGATGAGATGGATGTACTTCCGCATCAGGTGATCAGGCAGCTGCAGTTGAACAATTGGAAAGTGTTAGAGTGTAATGCCAAGTGGATCTGCGCCTCCTGCCTAAATTGTCAAACGCGTTGTCCAAAAGGCGTTGACCTCTCCAAGTTGATGGAAGCAATGCGCCAGATTTACTTACGCCAGCAGATGGATAACCTTGAACTTAATAAATATTCAATCGATCAAATTCGCTGCTTGCCGCAGATCGCTCTTGTGGCAAGTTTCCGAAAGAAAACGGGATGAATAACGCTGCTTATTTTCCAGGATGTAGTCTCAAGGCTGAAGCTGGCGACTATGAGCGTTCAGCTGCGGCGGTTATGGAAGTGCTAGGTCAACCGCTGGAAGAGCTGGAACGCTGGACCTGCTGTGGGACGGTATATTCTCTAACCGATGATGATTTGATGCACCAACTGGCATCCGTGCGCAATCTCATCCGGGCTCAAGAATGCGGTGCAGATGAAATTGTGACGCTTTGCTCGATGTGCTTCAATACGTTGAAGCGATCGAAGGTTTTCATTGAGCAGGACTCCGCAAGATTAGAGACGGTAAATGCTTTCATGGATGAGGAGCAGGACTACGAAGGCGGTGTCGAAGTTTTTCATCTGTTGGAGATCCTACGCGATCAGGTAGGCTTCGAATCAATCGAGGGAAAAGTGACAAGACCACTGTCCGGTCTTCGAGTGGCGCCTTATTATGGATGCACGCTCCTCCGACCCCGTGAGATTGGCATCGACGAGCCGGACACACCGACGATTTTACAGGATTTCATTCGTGCACTCTGGGCGACACCGGTTGAATTCGCTTTTCAGGCTGAATGCTGCGGGACCTATCAAATCGTTGATTCCCCTGAGATGGTGCTTGAAAAATCGCATCGCATCCTGAACTCGGCGATGCGTGCGGGTGCGGATGTCCTGGTCACAAGTTGTCCGCTTTGCATGCACAACCTTCGTTTGTGCTATGAAGAACTGCGCAGCAGTCTACCGGAAAAGCGTGAGCTCTCGATCATCTATTTGACCCAACTAGCTGCGATTGCGTTCGAGGTCGAGACAGGGGAACTTCCGACTTCGATGGCTAAACTTGTTGAAGGATTACCTACATCAATGGAGCTTGTTCCATGAACACTTCATCTGAGAACACTATTCGCATCTATGTCATGGGAAGCGCTTATGAAGTACCAAGAGGGCTGACCATTATGAGCGCCATGGAACACGCCGGTTGGCGTTTCACACGCGGAGCAGGGTGCCGTTCGGGATTCTGTGGAGCTTGCTCTACTGTGTACCGGCAGGAAGGGGATTATCGGCTGCGTTTCGTGCTTGCATGCCAAACCGAGGCCGAAGATGGGATGTATCTTGTGCAGCTGCCTTTCACACCTGCACCGCGGGTGAGCTACACACTGGCTGAACTAAACCCCGATGAGAATGTACTGCTCCAGCATTACCCGGAAATCGCACGTTGTGTATCCTGCAATACGTGCACCAAAGCATGTCCGCAGGACATCGAGGTAATGGATTATATACAGGCGGCGTTGAGGGGAGATATCGCCCAGACTGCAAGCCTATCCTTCGATTGCATTCAGTGCGGACTTTGCAGCATGCGCTGTCCGGCGGATATCAAGCATTATCACATGGCGCAGATGGCACGGCGGATTTATGGGCGATACATGTCTCCCGTCACAGCGCATCTTGAAGAACGCATTGCCGAGATCGAGAAAGGCGTGTACGAAGAAGAAGTGGAAGCGCTGGTCAAGATGACCCGGAGCGAGCTGGAGGAAATATATGCGGCTCGTGTTGTGGAATAAGCTATCAGAGAAGGGTGTAAAGTGGCTAATCAAGAATTAATACGAGGATACCCGGCTTACATGCGTGAGTCGATCGCGCGAGTAGAAGCGACACGTCCTGCAAGGCTGCAGGCTGGTCCTCCACCGGCGATGACACCGGCAGAGCGCGAAAAGGTCCTTGCGGAATTCCATCCAGATTACAAAGCCGAGAAGAAACGGGCGCTGTCTATTGGCGTCTCCGCAGGGAATGTGGTTCCCAGCGAAGTTGCAGATATGCTGGAAGCACATCTATTGGTCGATCCTGCTAAGATTGATCTTTCTAGCGTGGATTACGATGTCGATGTCCTCATCATCGGCGGGGGTGGGGCAGGCACAGTTGCCGCGATTTTTGCCCATCAAGAGGGGATTCCGGCGGAGAACATCTTGATTGTCACAAAACTGCGCCATGGAGACTGCAACTCAACCATGGCACAAGGTGGCATCCAGGCTGCAGATCGCCCTGAGGACTCCCCGGCAATCCACTACATCGACGTAATGGGTGGGGGGCACTATGCAAACAAGCCCGAGCTCGTACAGGCGATGGTTGATGATGCCCCGGAAATCATCCGCTGGCATGAAGAGCTAGGGGTAATGTACGACAAAGAAAATGGTGAATACATGGAAGCGCATGGCGGCGGCACTTCCCGTAAGCGCATGCACTCATGTAAAGATTACACTGGAAAGGCAATCTTCAACCCCATTCGCGACGAGGCAAGGAATTTAGGGATCCCAACGTTGGAATTCTCGCCTGTCATCGAGCTCCTACTGGATGGGGAAGGCAAGGCCGCAGGGGCGATTACATACAATCTGGAGACGGGTGAATACAGGGTCATTCGTGCGAAAGCGACTGTTCTAGCTACCGGCGGTTTCGGTCGCATGCACATTCAAAAATTCCCAACAACGAATCACTATGGTGCAACCGCAGATGGATTGGTGATCGCTTATCGCGCGGGAGCTAATTTGCTCGATATGGATTCAGTCCAATATCACCCCACTGGCGTGGCCTATCCTTCGGCAATTCTTGGACAGCTCGCCACCGAGAAACTTCGCAGCCAAGGAGCGATGCCGATAAACGCTGACGGCGAAGTCTTTGTCTATCCTCTAGAGCCGCGGGATGTCGAAGCTGCGGCGATCATACGGGAGTGCTGGAGTCGGGAAAAAGGGGTAGAGACCGTATCCGGCGTACGCGGTGTTTGGTTGGATACGCCTATGATTGATGAAATCCATGGGGAGGGGACACTCAAGGACTGGCTTGCGGCGATGTGGACAATGTGGCACCGGCATGGGATTGATATCACCAAGGACCCGGCCCTTGTATATCCGACGCTTCATTACCAGAACGGGGGGGTCGAAATCGAGGCCGATGGTGAAACGAGTGTGCCCGGGTTGTTTGCCGGTGGAGAAGTTGAAGGCGGCGTGCACGGCAAGAATCGTCTTATGGGCAACTCACTTCTAGGCTACAACGTATTCGGGAGGCGCGCAGGAATCGCTGCTGCGAAATGGGCGAAGAGTAAGAAGAACAAGATTAAAACATTATCGCTGCAGCATGCAGTTGATTTCGAGCAGCAGCTTATTGATGCAGGGATTGAGACCGACATTCAATCTCCGATGCTGCTGCCTGATTACAGATCGAAGTCGGTCCTTGAACGCTCTCTTGGACGATTCCTGTAAGGGTGAGATTGTGGTCACTAAACAGACTGCTAAACGCTGGAAAACTTCTAAAGGCACAATAACGCTCATCGATACCCTTTGTAAAGGGTGTGGCTGGTGCATTGAGTATTGTCCCGTCGAGGCGCTGGCGGAATCCGATGAATTTAATGCCCATGGGTACTACTACCCTGTACTTATCGATCCCGATGCCTGTGTTAACTGCGGTTTCTGTCAACTGATCTGTCCTGATTTTGCAATATGGAGCGACAAGGAGGTGCAGGATCGCTAAGAAAAAGACGGTGTTAGCAGGCGAGTACTTCTTCAATGGCGACGTCGCTTGTGCTGAGGGCGCTATTGCCGCTGGATGTCGTGTCTTCGCCGGCTACCCAATCACACCACAGTCGGAAATTGCAGAGCGAATGGCGCACCGGCTGCCAAGACTCGGGGCTTACTTCCTGCAGATGGAGGACGAATTGGCCTCCATTGCAGCTGTGCTTGGGGCAGCATGGGGTGGTGTGAAATCCATGACGGCGACATCAGGTCCTGGATTTTCCTTGATGATGGAGAACATCGGGCTCGCCGTGATGACCGAAACACCGTGTGTGATTGTTGACGTGCAGCGCGGCGGACCAAGCACTGGTTTGCCTACGGC
>DAOWMX010000330.1 GCA_030642885.1 Anaerolineales bacterium
GAACGGGGATCTGCGTCATCTCGAATCGTTAGTTAATTAAGCGTATCAGACACAGCAAAAAGGACCGGAGGGATAGGAATGATCGCCAGACTTTGGCACGGAAGAACCAACACATCAAAAGCCGATGAGTATGCTGAATTTATGAAAGAGAGAGCTGCGCCTGATTATGGCTCCGTAGACGGTTTAATAAAGCTGTATTTCCTCCGGCGAACCGACAAGGACGCAGCGCACTTCTTGTTGGTTACCCTATGGGATTCGATGGAGTCAGTGAAGAAATTTGCCGGTGAGCATCCGGAGAAAGCAAAGTACTACCCGGAAGATGCTTCTTTCTTGCTTGAAAAAGAAGAAACATCAGCTTTGTATGAAGTGTTTTTTGAGAAGTAATGGACGCTTAACCAGCGGGTGGATGTAATCACAAGAAGTTAACGGGCTTATCGTAAAGCCTGTTGGTTTGCGCAATGCCGGCATCATTGAACAGGTGCTCTTAACTGTGAGGGAATAACCATGATCACCAAGGATCAGCTCCAAGAGATCGGGATTTTTGTTAAAGACTATCTCAAAGAAAGTGCTTCTAGCAGCGACCAGGAATGGACGCAGTCCTTCCCGCGCGCCGCAGATCACCGCTGGCAACATACCCTGAATGTCCTCGTCAATGCGGAGAAGATCCTTGAAGGAGAGGCGGCAAGCGAAGAGCAGGCCAGTGTGGTCAGGGCAGCCGCACTCCTTCACGACGTCTCTATGTTCACCTGTGATCATTCTGTTCACGGCAGGGTCAGTGCTGAGATCACCGAGGAGTACCTCGCCGAACACGGATATCCAGATTCGTTCATCCAAAAAGTATCGAAAGCAGTTGCCGAACATGGCACTGATTTGGGTCCCATTCCGCCGGATGAGCAAGGTGAGTTATTCTCGTGGGAGGGTAAGGTTCTGCTTGAGGCGGATATCCTCGATAAACTCGGTGCGAGTGCGGTCACGAATGCATTGTTGTATTTTGGCGAACAAGGTTGTTTGAGCCATGAGGTTCGTCGCAATCTAGCAGATGGAAGGGCTTTCGAGAGGGCTGATTTCTTTAGGGATTACATCTGGACCACGACCGGTAGAAAAATTGCAGAGGAGCGCTTCTCGTTCTTCCTCGAGTTCTTGGCCAGACTTAAAGAAGAAGTTGTGGAAGTTGAAATACCGGCGGTCGGATGATAATTCGGATGTTGGTTCAAACCGACGGCACCCTGCCCTCGCACTGGGCGCGACCTCACTTACCTTATTCGGGCACTTTACCACAGGGCGCTTCGCTTCTGGCGCTAAGCCATTCGGCGGTAGGATGAGCCTCACGATTGGCTCAGGATAAGGAGAGGGAATTAATGCGTTCAAATGCTTCCACTGTAGAAGAATACCTGGGCGAGTTGCCCGAGGAGCGCCGAGCAGCAATTGGAGCGGTGCGAAAGGTGATTCTCAAGAATCTTCCCAAGGGCTATGAAGAAGTGATGAATTGGGGGATGATCACCTACCAGGTGCCGCTGTAAATCTATCCGGACACGTACAACAAGCAACCGCTAATGTACGCGGCATTGGCCGCGCAGAAAAATCACATGTCCGTCTATTTGACGGCGATCTATATGAGTGAGAAAGCGAGCCAAGAGTTTGAGGAAGCATACCTCGCCACAGGGAAGCGATATGACGTAGGGAAATCGTGTGTGCGCTTCAAGAAGTTGGCAGATCTTCCACTGGAGTTGATAGGCGAAAGCATAGCCTCCCTACAGGTCAGCGAGTTTGTGGATCGAGTTAAGGATGCGCGTTCAGTTCGGAGGAGCTGAAGGCTTGAGTAGCGTGCTATCGGAGCAATAACATGGATTCTCCAGACGAGAACCCAGCCCCACCAACAACGCCCGGTCTTTCCTGGCGTTCACTCCAACCCGTTGATGTCGGGGCGATTACGACTCTCGCGGACACGTGCTTGGCTGCGGACGGGGGCCTCCCGTTGGGTGCTACGGAGGCTTACATCCGCGAGCACTATTTAATAGCGCGGTCGGGTTCGTCCATTGGCGCCTTCGAGACGGACGGGCGGTTGATCGCCTGTGCGGCAATGCGACCTACTCATACAACGAATGAGTACCGGGCCACCATTGTAGGGCAGGTTCACCTGGACCACCGCGGGCGTGGGTTCGGAACCTTTCTGCTAAGGTGGAGCGTAGCCGAGGCTAGCAGGCTTCTCTCCGCCTGTCCCCCCGATCGTGCGCATGTTCTGCAGCTCACCACCGAGATGCTCACCGAAGCAGCAGCGCATCTTTTCGAGC
>DAOWMX010000212.1 GCA_030642885.1 Anaerolineales bacterium
GATCTGTATTCCAGAGTAGCTCAGAATTCCCACTCGCAATTTGGGTGCCATCTCACCTGGAAATTTCGAATCACCAAGCATTGGGAATGTAGCTTGGTAGCTTCGGCTCCACCAAGATGGGATCCAACTGTTCGACACGCTGGCGGTCATCCTTAATCGGGCCCTCAAGGCCGCCCTCTCCAATCAGAGGATGTGGCTAGCGGACTACTCTCAATCTGATAAACTCTCGCGGTGTCCGACCTCCCCGGAATATGTTCACGGGATTGCATCACAGGTTAACGTTGGATACGGGCTGATCCACCTTTTGCATATGCCTGTACCTGCTCGATGGTGGCCATGGTGGTGTCACCCGGGAAGGTGGTTAATAGCGAACCATGTGCCCAACCCAGCTTGACGGCCTCTTCCGGCTCTTCGCCTGTGAGTAGGCCGAAGAAGAAGCCAGAGGCGAATCCATCTCCGCCACCCACGCGGTCGTAAATATGGAGCTCGCAGATTGGAGAGGTACACGTTTCTCCATCAATCCAAGCCACCGCTCCCCAGCTGTGATGACTGGTTGAGTGCACCTCGCGCAATGTAGTCGCGACGACCTTAATATGCGGATACTTATCTACTGCTTTGTCGATCATCGCGAAGAACGTGCTTGGGTCAAGCTTGGACTTGGCAGCCACTTCCGGGCCCGGGATCCCGAGACCTAACTGCAGATCTTCCTCATTGCCGACAAGCACGTCTACATTCTCGACGATGCGATTCAGAGTCGCAGAAGCTCGTTTCTGCCCGCCCCAGATGTTCCACAGCTTGGCGCGATAATTCAGGTCGAAGGAAGTTACCGCTCCGTTGGCCTTTGCAGCCTGCATTCCTTCGATGATCAACTCGCCGGTCGTTTCGGACAACGCGGCGAAGATGCCGCCGCTATGGAACCACCTCACCCCACCTGAAAAGACTTCATTCCAGTCAATGTCGCCAGGCTTGAGCTGAGCGGCAGCTTCATTGGAGCGATTGTAAAACACCACCGGAGAGCGCACACCGAAGCCGCGGTCGCAGTAAACAGTTGCCATGTTGGGGCCATTAACTCCGTTATGTTCGAAGTGTCTATAATAGGGCTTGACGCCCATGGCCCTAACTCGCTCTGCGATCAAGTCGCCGATGGGATAATTCACCATCGCAGTGATGATGCCGGTGTTCATGTGGAAGCAATCGGCCAGATTAGCAGCGACGTTGAATTCCCCACCGCTGACATGGATCAGGCACTCAGTCGCTTTGCGAAAAGGAACTACTCCAGGATCGAGGCGATGAATTAAGGCTCCGAGAGAAACCAAATCAAGTGCTCCGTCAGGGGGAATATTCAAACCGTATTTCATTTTGCACCTCTTATCCCCAGTTATTTTCCGAGATCATCTTCGATCCATTGGGTATGGAAGTCGCCTTCTTTATCCGTCCGCCGGTAGGTATGCGCGCCGAAGTAGTCACGCTGTGCCTGGGTTAGATTGGCAGGCAACCTGGCCGTCCGATACGCATCGAAATAGGCCAGCGCGGAGCTGAAAGCCAGCGCAGGGATACCGCTTTCCGCTGCCAGTGTCACGACTTTGCGTAAAGAGGTTTGATGGAGATTCATTAGTTCCGAAAATTCGTGGTCCATCATTAGGTTGGGTAAATTCGGATTCCGTATAAAAGCTTCACGGATTTCGTTCAAGAATCCAGCGCGGATGATGCACCCACCGCGCCAGATACAGGCTATCTCCCCATAGCTCAGGTTGTATCCATACTCTTTACTGGCCAGACGCATGAGGGCAAAGCCCTGTGCGTAAGAACAGATCTTGGCGGCGTAAAGGGCATTCCGCACCAAACCGATAACCATTTCTGAATCCGCATTGATCTTAGGCTCAGGGCCGGTCAAAATTTTCGATGCAGCTACACGTTCAGCCTTATAAGCTGAGATGATGCGCGACTCCACAGCAGCATTGATTGTCGGAGTAGGGACACCTAAGTCAAGGGAGTCCTGGCTTGTCCATTTGCCTGTGCCCTTCTGTTGAGCCTGATCCAGTATTAGATCAACGACTGCCTGACCGGTTTCAGGATCGTTCTTGGTGAAGATATCTGCTGTAATCTCAATCAGGTACGACTCCAATTCGCCCCGATTCCACTCGGAAAAGACCTCATGTAATTCAGCGTTGCTCAGTCCCAGGCCACGATGCAACAAGTCATAGGCTTCAGCGATCAATTGCATATCGCCATACTCGATGCCATTGTGGACCATCTTGACATAGTGACCCGAACCTCCCGGGCCGATGTAGCACACACAAGGTTCCCCATCCATTTTAGCAGTGATGGCTTCGAAGATAGGCCTGATTATCTGCCAGGCCTCCGGCTGGCCGCCGGGCATGATGGAAGGACCCCATAGCGCACCCTCCTCGCCACCGCTAACGCCCGTGCCGATGTACAGTATCCCATCGGTTTTCAACGCCTCGTTGCGTCGCTCCGTATCCTTGAAGAACGAGTTGCCGCCATCAATCAGCAGATCGCCTGGCTCTAGCAAGGGTTTTATCTGTCCAATAACTGCGTCTACCGGTTTACCTGCTTTGACCAGCATCATAATTTTTCGGGGCCTTTCAATCGCCGCCACGAATTCTTCTATTGTTCCGCAACCGATGATGTTTTTATCCGGGTGAGCGGCTACGAAATCGCGCATTGTCTGTGTGGTGCGGTTGTGCACTGCCACATGGTATTGATTACGTTCCATGTTCAGCACCAGGTTTTGACCCATGACGGCTAAACCGGTGAGGCCGATATGTGCTTTTTCCATTTCAAATCCCTCGTATCGTTATTTTATCTTCAAACGGTATAGAGTTTCCCCTGCCTTATGGACCACAAGGATTCCTTCATTTTCACGGTTTTCCCACTCGCCTATGTCGATCGTCGACGGGTCGAGATATCCCAAGTTAACCCGCTCGCATCGATCACGAGTGATGCCGGAAGCAAGTGTAACCTTGATACGTGGACGTTCCACACCGCTTTCCACATTAAAATCACCCATGCCGCGAAGATGGGTGGAGTGAGCCAACACACCCCAGGGGTAATCTTTGAATCGGTCCCACTGTTTGACGAAATAATCACGTACGTGATAACCGATTTGGTCGATGATCTCACCGTACGTGTAAGAGATCTCGGTGATGTGAGGCGCGTAGATGACAACTTCACCACCGTCGGCGATGATCGGCTCGAGCTTGTACATTCCTTTTGCCGCGGTCCAGAGATCGTCGTACATAAGCGGCATGATCGATAACACGCGCTTGAAAGGCTTATCCATATAAAGGATGTGGCGACTGGCTGAGAGCGCGACTGCCTGCTCCCAGGCGGTCTTGGGTGGCCCGATATATAACCCCGCTAGGCCATCATGCATGACCACCAGAGCGAAGCATATCGTAGGGACATCAATGAATGAAACCGCCCGGTCGATCACCGCACGGGTGGGTGTGTAGGGCGTACCAATGATGCTTTTGCTTGTAATGAGCGCCCCCAACCAGTGGGTGAAGTTGATCACTTCTTGGCCGCTGATGCCAGGGAAGAAATACTTATTGCCACCGGAAAAACCCGCTACTTCGTGTGGGAAGACCGGCCCTAAGATAATTATCTGATCGTAGTCAAACACCATCCGGTTAATAGTGACAGCCACCTCTTGCGAAAGCATGCCGTCGGTAAGATGTTCAATCTCCTCTGCCGGGATGGTACCAATTTCGACGAGGGTATCGGATGAATCCCAGTCATGGTTGAAAACGTGAATGCCGGCGTATGTCGTCTCTCGCTCCTGAGGCGAAATCCCTACCAATTTGTTCAGCGCCTCCTCGCTCATCGGTGGGTGAGTCCCTAAAGCTACCAGGTAGTCCAGCGCTTTCACATGCCCCCAGAGCAATTCATGGAATAGGCGGAAGAAGAGCGGGAGAGGAGCCGTTCGGGTGCTGTCGGGGATGATGATAAGCACCTTCTTGCCGTTGAGTTCGACCTTTGCGAGTGCTTCGGACATGAGCAGGCGAATCTCTGATTCCGTAAGGTAACCTTCGTCGTACCCTTTTCCAACCCAATCATGACCGCTCATTTCGATACCTTTGCTTACTGTGCAGACCTATCAGATTCAACGGATACGGAATATAACGATGCGCAATCCGTGGCCTAAAGAGCCAAATTTCAGCTCAGTAGACACGTTTTTCCTCTCTATGGATTCAGTCTAGACACCGCTAAAAGCCGAGAAACCTCCGTCAACCGGCACGACCACGCCGGTCACGAACGCCGATGCCGGCGAAAGCAGCCAGAGCAATGTACCCAACAGGTCCTCCGGATTTCCGAAGCGATCCATGGGTGTATGTTTGAGAATTGTACGGCCGCGATCGGTCAATTCCCCCGAATCC
>DAOWMX010000329.1 GCA_030642885.1 Anaerolineales bacterium
CGACACCATGGACTGCCACGCGGCTACTCCTGGTAAGTCGTTATCCGAAAGCGAGAGTGCGAATCCGTAGCGGTCGCCTTCAACAGGGTTGATACCAAACAAGGACCAGGGTATTTTCGCTTCCATGTCATAGCCAGCCGTTGTGCGCCGTGCTTTCATTTCGACGGTGGATAAGCTCCGCTGCAGGCTGCGCGGGAACCAGAGGTAAACCTCTTCCGTTAGTGTTCCGAAGTTGCCTGCCGAGAGGCCCATCTGGTAGTCATCCGCGCTCATAGTGACAGAGGAAAAGTCGCCGGGCAGGTTTACGTCGAGGTGAATTTCGACATCGTCGCCTTTATACATGTTGTAGCCCGTTGAAATCTGAACGATTACATCATCGGTTCTGCTTACGCCGATGTAGAGGGCATTCGCATCCCAGCCGATGTAGTATGTGGCAGAAAGATCGCTTGGACCGGTCCAATTCGAGCCGGCGCCGGGAACGGTTTTCTCTGCGCGATAGGCAGTCGATGACCACTCGTTGAGCACTCCATCGATCACCGGAGCTGCGCTCAGGTAAACCGCTGTCACGGGAGAGCCATTCGGTCGAATATCCGTTGGGATTGGGGTGAGATTAGGAGTCTGAGTCTTCGTCACCGCCGGATCGGTTGTGGGGGTTGGCCCGCTTGGTGTGGCGGTCCCCGTTGGAACGAGGGGGAGGATCGGCGGTGTATTGGTAGACGTAGGGATCTCGGCGAAGATGGAGGTGTGGGTAAGGTTAGGTGTGGGAAATGTGAAAGGCGTGGGAGCAGCAACGCCGGGTAATAGCGTGCAGCCAACCAGCAAGAGCAGCACTGTACTCAGGAGAATGGTCCGGATTCCCTTTACCATGATCAACCTCCGCTCACGGGTACCACAGGGTTCGCCCAAGATCTATTCACAGAATCCGATCACGGGTGCGGTATCTCAAAACTTGGTTTAGTGGGGCGAGTGGGAGTCGAACCCACACGAGGTTTCCCTCAGAGGATTTTAAGTCCCCGGCGTCTGCCATTTCCGCCACCGCCCCTTGAGCCTATTGTATTCTCAAGCAATCAGGCGTCAAGGGAGTGGTTTCCAGGTCTTCACAGGCGTCAGGGGGAGGTGCCCAGTTATAATTCAACCTGATTAGAACAGGACGATGTCATGCTGATGTTCCCTTCGCATCCTCTGTGCTTCGCATCAGCGTAATAACCCATCACCTCGGCTACCATTAGCATTGGCAACCCCTATGCTATAATCTCGCCCGGAGAGGTTTAAAAGTATGTTTAAGAATATTGCGAAAACTCTGAGTGGTGATCCCATCCAAAAAATGCTGGATCATTACCGTGAGATGGTAGATGAGATCAACGCTCTTGAGCCAGGCTTGCAGGCTCTTTCAGACGAGACGTTAAAAGCAAAAACCGGCGAATTCAAAGGGCGCTTGCAGCAGGGCGAGACTGTCGACGACTTGCTCGTTGAAACCTTTGCGGTTGTGCGTGAAGTTGCGATTCGCACGGTTGGGTTGCGGCATTTCGACGTCCAGCTTGTCGGCGGAATCGTCCTCCATCGAGGTCAGATCGCCGAGATGAAGACGGGGGAAGGGAAAACCCTGGTGGCCACGATGCCGATATACCTCAATGCCTTGGAGGAACGGGGTGTTCATCTGGTCACCGTTAACGATTACCTTGCGCGGCGAGATGCGCGCTGGATGGGTCCAGTTTTTCACTTTCTAGGATTGAGCGTCGGAATACTACAGGAAGCTTCCCGAACCGAGCACGGCCGTAAGGCGTTCCTCTACGATCCTGACCTGGAATCTGTCCAGGAGGACGTCCATCAACTGCGCCTGGTCGATCGGAAAGAAGCATACTCGGCTGATGTGACCTATGGAACCAACAACGAATTTGGTTTCGATTACCTGCGGGATAACATGGCCCGCACGCTCGATGCACGGTCGCAGCGCGGGCATCATTTCGCCATACTCGACGAGGTGGACAACATCCTCATCGATGAAGCCAGAACACCCTTGATTATCTCTGGCCCATCACATGACGATCCCGGGCTCTATGTCCAGATGGCTCAAGTGGTTAAACAACTTAACGCCGAGGATTTTGAGGCTAACGAGAAAGACCGGACAGTGGCGCTCTCTGAGATTGGCGAGAACCACGTCGAGCAGTTGCTCAAGACACCCATTCGCGATCCAGATCGTCCAGAGGACATTACTCCGGAGCAGGCTCGATTGCTCGGGCATCTGGAGCAGGGGCTGCGTGCAGAGTATCTCTTCAAACGGAATAAAGACTACGTCGTTCAAGCTGGCC
>DAOWMX010000091.1 GCA_030642885.1 Anaerolineales bacterium
ACATAGACATCAGGATCAACCTCAAGATGGAACTGTTCCGAAATATTGGTTATACGCTGAGAAGCAGTAGCCCGATCTAAAATATTGCCTAGTTTTAAAGATTCCTCGCCCAACATCACATTTTCTGTAACTGTGAAAACAGGGATGAGCATGAAATGCTGATGGACCATTCCGATGCCTTCGGCGATGGCATCTCCCGGATCGTGAATCTCAACCTTCTTGCCACGAACAATCACCTCACCCTCATCCGGTTGATACAACCCATAAAGGATGTTCATCAACGTCGTCTTGCCGGCGCCGTTCTCTCCCAGCAAGGCATGAATTTCTCCTTCTTCAAGGGTCAGATTGATAGCATCGTTTGCAAGTACGCCGGGGAAACGCTTGGTGATATTGCGGAGTTCGAGGACGGGTTCCATGTTCACCTAGAGATCCTGCTGAGTGGTTGAGCGGATGAGGCTACCGCTGGAGATAGGTTGAATTCTACCATGGGGGCAAATTTACACAACTCGCGTTTTTACAAAAAATTCGCCTGATCATCACTAAATACCAAAAGAGCGTGGAAAACATTGCTGCTGCGCCTTAAAATCGACAGGGGCTGGGTTTCTCTTCCCAGCCCCTGTGGTATTACATTCTATTACGCCAGATGGCGTCTTGCGAAGTTGTCTTACGGAATCGCCGAAAGTTCGCCGGCAATTAGCTTCGCTGCGACGTCATCGAGCTCGGCCTGAAGGTCAGCCGAAACCATGTCCGCTAGATCATGGAACGACGCGAGTCCAACGCCGCCGTTCTCAAGCGTACCAACGTTAACTCCGCCCGCGAAGCTACCATCGATTACGCTCTTGATGACGTTCATGGTTGTGACGTCCATGTTCTTGAGGACTGAGGTCAGCGTGATCGCGGCGTACTGCGGGTTGGTCAGCACCCAGTCCGCATCCACACCGATGATATAGGTATCACCGCGCTCCTCTGCCGCTGCCGCTGTGCCAAGGCCAACGGGTCCGGCGACGGGCATGATAATGTCCACGCCCTCATCCATGAGCTGCTCACCCATGAGGCGTCCATCTTCGAGGCTCTCGAAGTTGTTGGTGAAGAGCCCTGTTTGCGTGCTGGGGTCCCATCCTAGTACTTCCACGCTCGTCCCGTGGACCTCGTTATAGTAGGCTGCACCAAGAGCGAAGCCATCCATAAAGACAGTCACTGGCGGGATCTGCAACCCACCGAAGGTGCCGAGCTTGCCGGTTTTGCTGACGCCGGCGGCAGTATAGCCAGCTAGGAAGGCGGCCTCTTGCGTGTTAAAGACCTGCCCCACAACGTTCGGGATGGTCGGATCATAGGCGTAGTCGATGATGGTGAATTTGGCGTCCGGATATGCCTCTCCGCCTGCGGCGGTAGCGTCACCGAGCAGGAAGCCGACAGTTACGATCAGATCACATTCCTCTTCGATGAAGGCATTGATGTTCTTCTCGTAGTCGGTCTGTTGCTGTGACTCGAGGAACTTGCCTTCAACCCCGTACTCGGCTATGGCATCTTCGACACCCTTCCAGGCTGTAGCATTGAAGGATTTATCGTCGATACCGCCAGTATCGGTTACCTGGCAGACTTTTAACTTCGCCTCCGGCTCAGGTGTCGCTGCTGGAGCACACGCAACGAGTACAAACGCTGCGATGATGAGAAGCGACAGAACGGCGAATAACTTCTTCTGCATGTTACATTCCTCCATTTGAGTGATGCGGCGCGGACAATCTATTCTTCTCCCAAATCAACTCTTTCACAAACTCCAACCTTGCCGCATTGTTACGTTAGGTTTGTGACCTTCATAATGATAGCATGAGATATCGCTAGTTGCAATGAAATACCACTCACGCGCACGATGATTTATTGGGTTGAAGCAGTGAGGATGACGGGTGATCACCCCTGCTCATCTGGCGGTGCGAGATCGCCGTAGTCAAGGACCTCTCGCGGTTGCGAGCCGCTTTTCGCGGGGCCGATAATGCCGCGCTCTTCGAGTTGATCCACGAGCCGTGCGGAGCGTGTGTATCCAATCCGCAGATGACGCTGCAACAACGAGATCGACGCGCGCCGCACCCCGCGAACGACCGAAACAGCTTCGTTAAATAGTGGGTCGCGGTCATCATCTTCTTCAACCCCCTCGTCCCACAGTGGTGCCTGTTTAAGATCGACGCCGGGTGGAATACTTTCAACAGGTGTCACGGGCTGTTCCTCGATCTCTTCTCCCAAGTTGGCGATCTTCCAATATTGGATTAATCGGTTTAACTCCTCCTCGGAGACATACGCTCCCTGCATGCGGATGGGTGCCGACGCATCTGGTGCCTGAAAGAGCATATCCCCTCGCCCTAAAAGTCGTTCAGCGCCCGGTTGATCGAGGATGACCCGGCTGTCGACGGAGGAGGCCACCGCGAAGGCAATACGTGCCGGGAAGTTGGCTTTAATCAAGCCGGTGACGACGTCCACGGAAGGACGCTGGGTGGCAATGACCAGATGAATTCCCGTCGCCCGTGCGAGCTGCGCCAGGCGAGTGATCACCATCTCCGTCTCATGGGGCGCCAACATCATAAGATCTGCTAGCTCATCGATCACGACGACGATGTAATGCATCGATCGCCCCCCAGATTGATGCACGCGCCGGTTGTAGTCGCCGATATTTCGTACACCTACTTGGGCAAAGAGATGATAGCGACGATCCATCTCGCGCGAGACCCATTGCAGCGCTGACACCACACGCTCCAATTCAACAACCACGGGAGCCATAAGATGAGGAATGCCATTATAGTAAGTCAATTCAACCCTCTTCGGGTCGACCATGACAAACTTAAGTTCATCGGGTGTGTTCTGAAGAAGCAGGCAAGAGATGATGGCATTCACGCATACGGATTTGCCTGAGCCTGTCGTGCCGGCGATAAGCAGATGCGGCATGGCCGCGAGATCCGCAATGACTGACCCACCGGACACATCGATCCCTAACCCAAGCTTCAGCCTGGTGCGCATCTTCTGAAAATTCTGCGCTTCGATCACATCACGCAGCGCAACTAACGAAACATCAGTGTTGGGGACCTCGATGCCGACGTAACCCTTGCCAGGTACGGGCGCTTCAATCCGAATCGAGGGTGCAGCAAGCGCTAGGGCAAGATCATCCGCCAGAGATGAAATCTTGCTCACTTTGACCTTCGTGCGCCGCCCTCCACGCCCTTCGATAAAATCCGGTTCAACTCCAAACTGAGTGATCACCGGGCCGCGATTGATCTCAACAACTCGCGCCGGCGCACCAAATACTCGCAGTGTTTCCTCGATCAGCCGGGCGCGCTCACGGTCGAACGTCTCATCCGCCCGGCTTTCCTCTCCCGGCTCGAGTATCTCTGCCACGTCCGGCAACATCCACTGCCGCTGTGAACTAACCTCCACCGCTTCAGTCTGGAGAGATGCTGACAGATCGATTTCCTGCAGAGGTTGAACCGCATCCGGTTGGATCGATGGCGCGGTATCCAGGGGTTGCGGAGGGATGTCTGCGGTTCGGGCTCCTGCCTCAGTCTGAGACAACGCTGGGATGCTCGTGAATTGCTGCCGCAGCCAACTCCAACCTTTTAGCGCGAAATCTACCACTTCAGGAAGCGAAATCCCGATTATGAAAGTGATGGAAACAAGCATCCAAGCCGCGATAACAACAATCGCTCCACCAATACCCAGGCTGCTAACCATAAGAGCGTAGACCGCAGCGCCGATGATCCCTCCGCCGCGTCCTTCTTGAGCGATGGCCCTTCCCATCGTAAAGGTCGTCGCCCCAAGCAGCGCATGCATGAGAACCAAGGCGAGCAGGAATAATGAAGCCGCACCAACAATTTTTTCTGGTTCAAGCCCCGGTAAGCGACCACGAAGTTTCCTTAAAAGAATACCTGCTCCACCCAGGATCAGCGCAAGAGGCACGATGAACATCCCCCATCCAAAGGTCTGTTGAAGCAAATTGACCCACACGTTTCCGATCAAACCCTGATGGGTGGTGAGCAAACTCAGAATCGTCAAGAAGCCGACTACGAGCAGAAAAAGCCCGAGCAGGTTAGTTTTCCGTTCACGTGTGAGGATGCCCTGGAGTGAAAATACTTCGCCAAGTGAATTGCGAAACGAGGTAATGAAATTCCCCGAGGTGCGCTTTTTCGCCGTTTTTTTTCGGCTCTTTGACCTCGAGGTACTCTTTCGTTGACTTCGAGTGGATGTTTTTTTCGCCACTTCCGTCTCCAAGCGTGGCGATTATAGCATAGCAGCCCGCAAATGTTCGCGCACCATGCTAAAATCTAACCATGGTGTACTCCGAGCCAACGGATCTTCTTAATCATGTCCACTTCCTTCGTCACCTGACGCCCGACGAGCGTATCGAGCTTGCAGAAGTGCTGCCGCGCGAGAAGTATGCAGTGGGTGAAACCATCGTAGCACAAGGGGGGCCTCCTGATTGCTTGTACATCATCCTGGAGGGTGAGGTTGAACTTTTCCATGGCGATGAAGACGGTGAGTGGATTTCCCTTGGAAACCTGGTTCCGGGAGACACAATCGGCGCGCTCGAGATGATCTACCATCAGCCGCGCCCGGCTACAGTCCGGTCAGTGGAAGCCACCGTCGTTCTACGTTGGGATCGCCTGCTCCTTACACAATTCATGAAGACTCAGCCGGTGGCGCTGAAAGGCCTGCAATTCGTAGCCCAAAGCCACAAACTCGCAAAAAAGCTTCGCTTCTCCTGGCTCAGAGAGGGCGAGGTGATCTACGCTCTTGCCCGCAAACATTCTTTCGTACTCTTTCAACGGTTGACCATCCCTGTACTCATGATCGGCGGCGCTTCCGCACTCATCCTGTGGGCGCTTCTGAGCGACGTCACCCTCCCCCTATGGGGCGGATTTGGTCTTGGATTAGCCGGAATCCTATTCGGTATTTGGCAGTGGTTGGATTGGACCAATGACTACTATATCGTGACCGATCGCCGCGCTGTCTGGTTAGAGAAGGTGATTGGCATCTATGACAGTCGCCGCGAGGCGCCGCTGCACACAATCCTCTCCATCAACGTCGGGACAGACGTCACGGGGCGCATGATGGGATTCGGGGACGTCGTGATTCGTACCTATACCGGCAAAGTCGTTTTCCAAAAGGTCGGCGAAGCCCAAACTATCGCCGCCTTGATCGGAGCGAACTGGCAGCGTCAACGCGCAAAACAGGGCCTAACGGACCGCGAGTCACTGGTCGAAGCGCTTGATCATCGCCTGCAGGATGAAGAACCACAGATCGTTGAAGAAGCCCTTACATCGCTACCTGATGAAATCGAATCCCCAGCTATTCGCGGGGTGGATCGTTGGGGATTTAAACTCCGTTTTGAGGATGAAGGCACCATCACCTACCGAAAACACTGGGCTGCCTTGCTGCGCGAGATCAGTCTGCCCTCATTATTAGTTATTGTTGTGATCGTGTTTCTCGGCGCGCGCCTTAGTGGTTTGATATCCTTGCTCTCGCCCAGTATCTTCCTGCCGATAAGCATCGCCGCGATTGTGGCGCTTTGCGTTTGGTGGCTATACCGATACGCAGACTGGGCGAATGACATCTACCAAATCACCGCCCAGCAAATCATCGATATTAATAAAAAGCCTCTCGCCCGGGAGGAGCGCAAAGTGGCTCCAATTGAGAACATCCTTGGGACGGAGGTCGATCGCAAAGGCGTATTTGGCCTCCTGTTTAACTATGGCGATGTGATTGCGAATGTTGGCATAGCCCAGTTCGTATTTCGGGGCGTTTACGACCCGGTCACAGTCCAACAGGACATCGTCCAAGCGCAGGAAGCACTTATGCTTCGTAAAGCAGAGCAAGAGCGCTTCAAGCGACAGAATGAAATGGTAGAATTATTCGATATCTATCACGATAAATACACCCAAGGAGACTCCGAAGACAAAGACGGAGATTCGCAGAACTATGGCAATTCGCGAGATCGTTACCCCACCTAACCCGACCCTGCGCCAACGCGCGCAGAAGGTCCACCGAATAACACCTGAAATTGCTCAGCTCATCGATGATTTAGTCGAGACGATGCGAGTCGCCCCAGGCGTCGGCTTGGCCGCGCCCCAGATAGACGTCGGTTTGCGAGTGATTGTCGTTGAGTATGCCGAAGGCAGCGAAGATGAGGACGCTCCGGAAAAACCTCCGAAACTCTATGCGGTAATCAATCCCGAGATCACGCGCACATCAAAGGACAGGGTGCTTGGAAACGAAGCCTGCCTATCGCTGCCGGGGTACTTTGGCGAAGTCGAGCGGTACGAGCGAGTCACCGTAAAGGGTTTGAATCGACACGGCCAGGATTTTAAGCTAAAAGCCAAGGGGTGGCTGGCGCGTATCTTCCAACACGAGATCGACCATATTGAAGGCATCCTCTACATCGACCGCGCTACTCAGGTTTGGCGGATTGAAGAACAGGAGGATGAAGAGCTTCCCGCACCAGTGTAATCTGCCCCCCGCCTCACTTCCAGTTCTTCGCCAGGCCCCCCCTCCCACACACAACCATTCGCACACATGGATAGCGATCGGATGATGCCGAATCTCCTCCAAATACCGCTGAATGAAACCAACATCACTAGTGACGACGACTCCATTTTGAGCGACTCTTTTTTCAGGAGGCTCCTGCTGAGCCTGTCGAAGCATCCGCTCCAGCTGAATGGTTATCCGGAGCACCAGATTATCCCCGAATACGAACCCTGCTCTCGTCAACTATCCAAAGCTTGCCATGAAGCTCCTCGGTTTCCAGCAATCCCATTAATCGGGAAATGACATTCAAGATATGGTCCTTGTCCTGCCATTGCAGCCGAAAGACTATGATCCCCGGATACTGAGGATGATCATAGTTACGGATGTCGGCAAATCCAATATCAAGTGTTAATAATGCACGATCTTCTTCTTTACATCTGGATATCAGCGAAACATCTTTTGACCCTCTCATATTTTGATCATGTACAGTTAAAGCATCGTGGCCCGCATCAGCAAGGATACGGGCCACGTCGATAGGAAGATTTTCGTCTACCTTGATTTTCATGGCTTAAGAAGGAACTGCGCGAACACGCTCTCTGGCCAATTCAGCTGCATATGCGATCGCAGACTGGATCATCTTCTTAGTTAACGTCGGATAACTCTCTAAGATATCTTCCTCGGTCTTCCCAACTGCCAGATTGTCGAGAACAACAGAAACGGGAATACGGGTTCTATCAAAGCAAGCTTGCCCGTGACAAATATCAGGATCTACGGTTATGTGCTCTCGCCAATTCATGTCATTCCTCCCTGTTCTCTGATCCAATTTTACACTAAAAAACAAAACTGGATTCAACTACGAAATGCAGCTCTGGATTCGAACCAAGAATCCAGAGTTCTTGGGTTTGAATCCGAAGAAGGGAGTCCAGGGGAGTAAGGTTGACTTATAAGGGCAACCAGTGAATGCGAATTTCAAGATTAGGGAAAGCCTGACGGTGTTTGATTCATTGGAACTCCTCCTTGTTTTCCCGGTTCCAAGAACCGAAGATCGTCGGGGCACCCCTTTTATGGGAGCCTGACGATCCAAGTTAGTGCTTATGTGGCGGGGCTCAGATTCCGCCAGTCCAACGACCGAAGCGAGAGGGACAACTGAGGACCTTCAGGTTATGAACCTGCGGGTGGTTGGGTGCGAGATGGCAGCAGGCCAACACATGGATCGGTGCTACCATCTATGGATGTGAGGGGGCTCTGTCCAATCTGCTTTATCACTCCCTCAATTTAGAGGGGTTTAAATTATCGCTGTCTCGAGGTTCATCATGCGAGCTATGCTACAATCTCGACAGCCATGCATTTGAAACACTTATCCCTCACAAATTTTCGGAACTTTATCCGCCTTGAGACTGATTTTGAGTCGGGTTCTACGATTTTGGTTGGCGGTAACGGGCAAGGGAAGACCAGTTTGCTGGAGGCGATTCACTACCTCACCGGCGCAGCGTCTTTCCACACCGCAAGCGATCGCCATCTGATCAACTTCCTCGCCCTTGAGGAACCGATACCCTTCGCCCGCCTTGTCGCCGAGATAGAATCGCAGGAACGCATCCAGCGCATCGAAATTCGCATCGTAATCGAAAGCAATTCTCAAT
>DAOWMX010000136.1 GCA_030642885.1 Anaerolineales bacterium
ATGGCATACACGATCAAAGAAATCGCCGACCTGGCCGGCGTGACAACCCGAACGATC
Source organism: Anaerolineales bacterium (assembly GCA_030642885.1). Classification (GTDB taxonomy): domain Bacteria; phylum Chloroflexota; class Anaerolineae; order Anaerolineales; family E44-bin32; genus E44-bin32. Next base: position 58 of record DAOWMX010000136.1, read on the forward strand.
CGTTACTACGATGAGATCGGGTTGTTGGATCCAACCCTAACCGGGGACAATGGCTATCGCTATTACGATCGAGATAGCCTGCTGTGTTTGCAGCAGATTCTGTTTTTCCGTGAGTTGGATGTGCCTTTGAAAGAGATACGGATCATGATCAGTCGGCCGGATTTCAACCTGTTGAGCGCGTTGGAAAATCACCGATCCGCACTCCAGAACAAGGTGCATAGGTTGGAGAAGCTGATTGATACACTCGACAAAACAGTTGCATCCGTAAAGGGAGAAGGTACTATATCGGATAAAGGTGTTTTCGATGGCTTCGACGAAAGCCAATATGAAGATGAAGTTCGCGAGCGGTGGGGGGATGACCCCAAGTATGCCGAGTCGCAGGCGAAGTGGTCCAGTTATTCTGAAGAGCAGAAGGAGGCCATCAAGGCTGAGGGCGGCAGCTTGGCGGCCAGGATGGTCAGTGGAGACCTCAACGCATCCCCGGACGATGCAGGTGTCCAGGCTGCAATAGGCGAATATCATGCTTATATCAATCAATACTTCTATACCTGCGATAGCAGTTTCCTGCGTCGATTAGCCGATGGCTGGGTCCAGGATCCTCGTTTCGCCGTCAATTACGAGAGGATACGTGAGGGTGGGGCGGCTTTCGTGCGCGAGGCAGTACATCTTTACTGTGACCGGAACGAGTAGTCTCCAATAAATAGTCATAACACGTGAAATGGGTAAGTACAGCCAGGCAAGAGCAGAAGCGCCCGCGAGGGCGCTTTTTTGTATTAGAAGGAGATAGTCTGAATTGGATAATATTGTTAAATTGACAATACAATGTAATACATAGTATAATGCGAAGCATGATGAAAGAAAAAGAGCTCCATGAACTGCACGTAAAGCTTACGCAGGAACTCCGCCGAGGCATCCTGGTCTTGGCCACACTCAGCCAGCTGCAAGAGGCTAAATACGGGTATGCGTTGATTAACAACCTGGCTGAGCGCGGACTGGATATCGAGCAGGGAACGCTCTATCCACTGCTGAGGAGGCTGGAATCCCAGGGGCTGCTGCAGAGCGAATGGAATGTTGAAGGCTCACGCCCTCGCCGCTACTACGAAATAAGTCCAGCGGGCTCAAGTCTGCTGGAATTGCTGAGCGCAGAGTGGCGCGGCCTGACGACTGTGATGGATGGTCTACTGGACGGAACATCCACGAGAGGAGAAAACAATGAGTCTGATTGATCGATACGTCTATGAGGTCGGACGGCGCCTGCCGCGCAAGAACCGATCTGATATCCAGGCCGAGCTGCGTTCCTCGCTGATCGATGCGTTGGAAGACCGAGCGGGTCGTGAGCCGACCGAAGATGAGGTTGTTGAGTTGCTGAAAGAGTTTGGTCCCCCCCAAGTTGTGGCGGCCTCCTATTATCCCGAGGGGCAGTACCTGATCGGACCCCCTTTATATTCGTTGTTCCGAATGGTGACCGGGATTGTCCTGGCGGCGGTGCTGGGAGCGCAGTTGCTGGCTTTGGGGATTGGGTACTTTGTCGCTCAAGAACCAATTGCCCCCCTGCAGGCCGTGGTGGGTCTGCTGAACAGCATTCCAGCTGCATTGGGAATGTTGGTCATCGTTTTTGTGATCCTGCAGTGGTTTGAAGTCGATCCCGAAATTGAAGACGAACCCTGGGATCCGGACAGCCTCCCCGAGATTAGCGAGTCTGAAACAGTTAACAGAGGTGAGAGAATTTTCGGCATCACGATGGGCATCATACTCCTGGTCGTCCTGGGCTTCTTCCCAGAGAGCATTGGCTTCGTGACGACTTTCGGCAGCGAACTCTTTACCAATCCCGTGATCGCCCAATACATTGGATTGATCACATTTTCGCTGTTGTTTGGCATCGGGTTGGATATCTACCTGCTCTGGCAAGGGCGCTGGGGGACAATCACCCGGATCGCAAAAATCGCCGCTAACTTGCTGACTATTGCCATACTTTTCCTGCTGGTTCAGGGACACACTGTCTGGTTGGCGGAACACGGAGCGAGCGGTTTTTTCACCGCTCTCGAACAGCTCCCTGATAGTATCAACGGGAGTTGGCAGGTTATCGGTATGGCGGCGTTCCGATTGGCATTTGGCGTGGCGTTGATTATCACATCTCTAGGGACAGTTGTCATGATCTTCCGCCTGATTCGAGCGAATTTGAAGAGCGGATTCTCTCCAGAATCGCTGTCCTCTGGTCGCGTTTGAATCATACGAATCCAGATATTGTCAGCAACCGAGCCAGGCTGCAAACTGGCTCGGTTTTTGGTTTGAACACTCAGAAACAAAGCGAACTTTGTTGAAGTTGTGTCCTTGATCCGTCTGCAATCTTGCAGAAAAGACCACATTGAGGGTTGGTTTTTCACCATGAGCGGCGGTTACCCGGGTTGTTCAACCGGGTGCAACGTGGAATAATTCATAAAACCCTTTTAGAAAGCTCTGAGCTATTGCCCTCATCTCTTAGAGAATTGGCAGGTCGGTGATATGGACACGATCTATTTGGATTACAACGCCACCACACCCATCGCTCGAGAGGTTGCCGAAGCAATGGCACCCTACCTCTATGAGCACTTCGGAAACCCCTCGAGCAGTCACCCATACGGGGTTGTCACGAAACGGGCTATTGTGACTGCACGAGCTGAGGTTGCCGCGCTGATTGGCTGCCAGCCCGTGGAATTGATCTTCACGAGCGGCGGCACTGAAAGCAACAACTACGCGATCAAGGGAGCTGCGCTGGCGCTTCGGGAACGGGGCAACCATATCATCACCTCAGCCGTGGAGCACCCGGCGGTCACCGAAGTATGTAGGTGGCTGGAAGGGCAAGGGTTCCGTTTGACCGTCCTGGAGGTCGATGAGCATGGTCTCGTCGATCCTGCCGATCTGGAGAGGGCCATCACCGCGGATACGGTGCTCGTGACCGTGATGCATGCCAACAACGAAGTGGGCACAATCGAGCCCATTGTTGAACTCGCCGCGATCGCCCACCAGCACGGCGCGTTGATGCACACCGACGCCGCCCAGTCGATTGGAAAAATCCCGGTAGATGTAGACGCGCTCGGGGTAGACTTGCTGTCGATTGCCGGGCATAAGGTATACGCCCCCAAGGGAGTCGGTGCGCTCTATATCCGCGGCGGCACAGCGCTTGCCAAACAACTGCACGGCGCGGACCACGAGAGCGATCGCCGGCCTGGGACCGAGAACGTGCTCGGCATTGTCGGGTTGGGCCGGGCTTGTATGCTGGCCGCCCGGGATCTGGACAAGAACGGAGCCCACTTCCTGGCGATGCGCGATCGTCTTCACGATGCCTTCGCGGCTGAATTAGGTGACCAGGTGTTCAGGTTAAACGGCCACCCCCAGAAACGCCTGCCCAACACGCTGAGTTTGAGCTTCCTTGGCATTGAAGCCAACACGCTTCTAGCGGAGATCGGAGAGCAGGTGGCGGCTTCGGCTGGAGCCGCCTGCCACGCAGATGGCATTGACGTATCAGCTGTGCTCGAGGCGATGCAGGTGCCGATCGAATGGGCGATGGGCACGATCCGTTTTTCGGTGGGACGAGGCACATCGTCCGATGATGTCGATCGAGCGGCTAGCATCGTGTCTGAGGCTGTCCGACGGTTGTTGCCAGGGTCAGCTGGAAGTGTTCCGGAAGGCAAGCTAGAGAAGGGCGAGGTCAAGCTCACGCATTACACGCACGGCCTGGGTTGCGCGTGCAAACTGCGCCCCCAGGCTTTGGAGGAAATCCTGGCCGCTCTTCCCCCGGCGATGGATCCTGAGGTTCTCGTCGGGACGGACACAGCAGATGACGCTGCAGTCTATCGTGTCAGCGATGAAATCGCGATCGTCCAGACGGTAGATTTCTTTACGCCCATCGTAGATGATCCTTATATGTTCGGAGCCATCTCCGCGGCAAACTCGCTCTCCGATATCTATGCGATGGGTGCCCGTCCGTTGTTTGCGTTGAACATCGTCGGCTTTCCCGATAAGCGCCTGCCGTTATGGGTGCTCGAGGAGATCCTGCGCGGGGCGCATGATAAGGCTGCCGAGGCAGATATCAGCATTATCGGTGGGCACACGGTTGAAGACTTGGAGCCAAAGTTCGGTTTGGCTGTTACCGGAATTATTCACCCCGATCACGTGATCCCCAACAGCGCAGCTTTGCCGGGAGATGCACTTATCCTAACCAAGCCACTCGGCGTCGGCATCATCTCCACCGCAGTTAAGAGTGGTTTGGCCGACGAAACTATCGCCAGGGAAACCGGTGAGTTGATGGCGACCCTCAATCGCGCAGCCTGTGAAGCGATGGTAGAAGTCGGGGCAAACGCATGCACGGATATTACGGGTTTTGGGCTTCTGGGTCACCTGCGCGAGATGGCTGCAGGCAGCCAGGTAGATGTGACCCTCTCCGCGAGCGCAGTGCCCACCTTGCCCGCAGCGTGGGACCTGGCAGGCGCAGGCGCTGTGCCCGGCGGTACGCTCAATAACCTGACGTTCGTCTCCGACCACGTGACGTTCGCGCCTTCCATCTCACGAGTGGAGCAGCTAATCCTCGCCGACGCGCAAACATCCGGGGGGCTCTTAATCAGTCTGCCAGAGAGCCGTGTCGATGCTCTGCTGGCGGCGTTGCATGAGCGGGGAGTGCAGGTTGCGGCGCGCATCGGTCAGGTGACGGCGATAGGGGTGGGGAACATCGAAGTTCAGGTGTGAGTATCCATGGTTCTGTTCCTGTCGCCAGCGACGGGCCGTCTTGATGCAGCCATCTCAAGTGCGAAGCGAGGAAGCCTGCTGGCTCTGGTCAATCCCTAATGCCAAGCCGTCGTGAAGTGTCTTAAAAACCATTTTCCGCCGAGTCGAATATAATAGGCAACTGCCTTCCGGTGATTCCGCGCCGGCTGAAGATTGAAAATCTCCAGGTAAGTATTCGTACGAATGCATAGATCATAAAAACATAACTCACACAAAGGATAATGCTAACTATGGAACGAACTCGTGTACTCATCATGGGCGCCGCTGGCCGCGATTTTCACAACTTCAACGTATATTTTCGAGATAATTCCCAATACGAAGTGGTTGCCTTCACTGCGACGCAAATCCCAGATATTGAAGGGCGAGTCTATCCTCCAGAATTGGCAGGCGAACTTTACCCCGAGGGTATTCCTATTTATTCTGAAGACGAACTCGATGCCCTAATTCGCGATCTAAAAATCGACCAGGTGATTTTCGCCTATTCTGATATTCCACATCGGGAAGTGATGCACAAGGCTTCTCAAGTTCTCGCCGCGGGGGCGGACTATCGCCTGATGGGGCCGAAGGCAACCCAGGTGGCATCCAACAAACCCGTGATCTCTGTGTGCGCTGTGCGTACCGGCTGCGGAAAAAGCCAGACGACTCGCCGTGTAAGCGACATTCTTCAAGCTATGGGGAAACGCGTTGTCGTTATTCGCCACCCGATGCCCTACGGTGATTTGCGCGAACAGATCTGGCAGCGTTTCGCTGAATATGATGATCTGGACAAGCATGAATGTACGATTGAGGAGCGCGAGGAATACGAACCGCATATCGACCGCGGGGTCGTAGTTTATGCAGGCGTTGATTATGAGGAGATTCTAAGGCGCGCGGAAGAAGAGGCTGACGTCATCCTCTGGGATGGCGGCAATAACGACCTTCCCTTTTACAAATCGGATCTTCAAATCGTGGTGACCGACCCCCATCGCGCCGGGCACGAGATCGATTATCATCCTGGCGAGGTCAACCTGCGTATGGCGGATGTGATTGTCATCAACAAGGTTGATACAGCGGACCAGGCAGATGTCAGCACTGTGCAAAACAATATTCGATCGCTAAACCCCAAAGCGATCGTTGTCTACGCCGCTTCTCCGATTACCGTAGAAGACCCCACCGCTATTACCGGCGCGAGCGTGCTTGTGGTTGAAGATGGACCGACCTTGACGCATGGAGAAATGACATTCGGGGCGGGCACTGTTGCCGCTGAGCGTTTCGGCGCGGCGGAGATTATCGATCCGCGTCCCTACGCTGTGCGCTCTATCAAAGAGACTTTCGAGAAATACCCTGATATTGGTGTGCTGCTGCCGGCGATGGGTTATGGCGAGAAACAAGTCAAGGATCTCGAAGAAACGATTGCCAGAACCCCTGCCGATTTGGTCATCGTGGGCACCCCCATCGATCTCCAGCGTGTCGTCAAGATCAAGCAGCCCAGCCAGCGCGTCCGCTATGAACTCCAGGAGATCGGGCAACCGACCTTGGCTGAAATACTTGACCGGAGATTTGCGAAGGAAGGGTAGTAAGATC
>DAOWMX010000100.1 GCA_030642885.1 Anaerolineales bacterium
CCAACAATCGCCGTAATGGTTGGTGCGAAACCAAAGTTGATCTTCGTCGCGAAGGTTTTAAAGCCCTGGATCTCGAGGGATTTCAGACGCGGAATTCTCTTTTCCAAGTTATTTACCCGATCGTTGGGCTGCTGTCGAATTGCTTAGCCCTAATTTCTGAAGCGCATTTGCCGCCGCCGCTTGCGAAGCTTCCTGCTTGCTCCGCCCTCTTCCATCCGCTTTTACCCTCTCTCCAATCGAGACCTCGACAGCGAATTCTCGATCGTGATCAGGTCCAAATGTGCCCGTAGTCCGATAATCCGGTATCTCGCCAAACTCAGACTGAGACCACATCTGCAATATACTGCGCGCATCGATTAATCGCTCATCTTCGAGCGCAGCCTTAGCTGCGCGTTCGAAGCGCGGCTCAATAAAACGAATAACTGTCTCGGTGCCGGCGTCGAGGTAGAGCGCACCGATTAGTGCCTCGAATGCAGCGCATAGCAGCGCAGGTCGCTCGCGACCACCGGTCGCGGATTCTCCCTTGCCCAGGAAAATAACCTCGCCCAACCCGAGCTCGCTGGCGAAGGCTGCTAACTGCTCCGTTCGAACCAACGCCGAACGCAGCCGTGTGAGCGCACCCTCATCCATCTCCGGGAAGCGGTTATACAGCCAGACAGCGGCGATGAAATCCAGAGCAGCGTCACCGAGGTATTCCAGGCGCTCGTTATCCTCCAATGCCTCAGGGTGCTCGTTTAAATACGAGCGGTGCGTCAGGGCGCGACGGAGCAAACTGGGATTTGAGAAGGACAACCCCGTTTGCCGGATGAACTCATCCGGTTTCACTATGACACTCTCCATGAACTTGGGGGACGCCGAGAACTCAGCCGATCTGGGTACTCCGCGTTCCACCAGTTCCATCAAATCCGATCGACTTAAGCGATCCTATTTTAACCTTTGAACCTCCTAAACGCCAGTACCGCATTGTGACCGCCAAAACCAAAAGCGTTGCTCAACGCGACTTCAACTTCAGCCTCGCGGGCGTGGTTAGGAATGTAGTCCAGATCGCACTCGGGATCGGGATCATTGAGATGGATCGTTGGCGGTAGAATCCCATCCTGAATCGCCATGACGCAGATGATCGCTTCCAGGGCGCCAGTCGCACCCATCATGTGCCCTGTCATAGATTTCGTGGAAGAGATGGGCACTTTATAAGCGGCCTCTCCCATCGCGCCTTTGATCGCCCTCGTTTCCGAGAGGTCATTCAACTTCGTTCCCGTCCCATGAGCGTTGATGTAGTCAATCTCATCGGGGTTGACTGCAGCAGCAGAGAGCGCTTTTTCAATCGCCGAAGCGCCTCCCGCGCCCGTCTCTGAGGGCGCCGTGATATGGAATGCATCGGTGGTTGATCCGTAGCCTACCAACTCAGCGAGTATCTCCACGCCTCGCTTGCGTGCGTGTTCCAGGTCTTCGAGGATGATCACCGCCGCGCCCTCACCGATTACCAAGCCATCGCGGTTCGCGTCAAACGGTGCGGGAGTTTTAGAAAAATCTTCGTTCCGTCTCGAAAGCGCTCCTAAACGGTCAAAAGAGGCAACGCCGAATTTGGTTATGCTCGCCTCCGAAGCGCCAGCCAGACAGATATCAATTACACCTGTGCGAATAAGCGTGGCAGCCAAACCAATCGCATCAGCGCCTGAGGCGCAAGCCGAGGCAATAGAGAAGGAGGGTCCCTTGGCGCCATTGTCGATAGCCACAACCCCTGAAGCGCCATTAGACATGTACATCGGTATCGCAAATGGGCTGATCCGACGTGGACCATCGTCGGCCATCACCTGAATGCCCGTCTGCACCGTATTCAGACCGCCCACTGCCGAGGAGATGACAACCCCCACCCGATCGGCACCATCATGCTGTATCTCCAATCCAGAATTCTTCATCGCCTGTGAAGCCGTAGCGCTTGCTAGCTGCTCAAAACGATCCCGACGGCGTGCCTTGCGCGGGTCCATATACAACGCAGGGTCGAATTCTTTAACTTCACAAGCGATCTTAACCAGGAGATCGCTCGAGTCGAATAATGTGATCCGTTCAACGCCTGATACGCCGGACTTAAGAGCTTCCCAGGTCTCCATGACGTTTAATCCCAACGGATTGATCGTGCCCATCCCGGTTATAACAACCCTGCGTTCCATACGCCTATCCTCCACCGAACCACTCTTTTCTTTCAATCCGTCAGCTGCCAATCGCCGCTGACCTAATCTAACGTGTTTCAAACTCCCAGCGTCTTAAACCCAGATCCTGTGAGGATCAGAACGATTGGGTCCGGGCAAGTTTCTAGAACCTCTTCAAGCGCACATATGACGAGCGCCGAAGTCGGCTCTACATACAACCCAATTCGAGCCAGTGCGTCGCGTCCTTTCAGGATTTTTTCCTCATCGACAGCGATCATCTTGCCCTCGCTCTCGGCGATGGCTTGTAAAACAGCATCCCCGCGCAGCGGCTGGATGATGCGTACCCCCTCGGCGACGGTTACCCCCTCAGAGATCATATCCACACTCGAAACGCCATCGGAAAAGGCCGCCCACAGCGGCGCGCACACGCTCGCCTGAACGCCAACCAGGACTGGGATATGATCGATTTCACCTGCTGACTGCAGCGCCTGAAAACCTCGATGCAATCCTAGTAGCAGCGTCCCATGACCAACGGGCGCAATGACGGTTCCCGGAGATTCATTCAGTTGTTCCGCGATCTCATAGGCGATAGTCGCTATTCCGGCGATGCCTTGGGGCAGATATGCATGGCTGGCATACACGATTCCGCCCTCGGCCTCACGCTGGACAGCCTCCGCGCTCGCCGAGCGTGGGCCAGGGATGCGAACAACTTGCGCACCATATGCGCTGATCTGCGAGCTCTTGGGACCCGATGCAGATTCAGGGACATAGATGCGCGCCTTAACACCCGCCCGCGCGGCATAGGCGGCCAGGGATGCCCCTGCGTTCCCAGACGAATCCTCAACCACCTCTTCAATTCCAGCAGCGATTAACGCGCTGACCAGCAGCGCCGTTCCACGGTCCTTAAAAGAACCGGTGGGGTTTAAGTGCTCGCACTTGAAGAAGACATCGCGCGAGGAGATTCGGTGAGAGAGAAGCGGCGTGTCTCCCTCCCCAAGGCTGACGAAATCTACTTCTGTAGGTAGGGGGAAACTCCGCCGGTAGCGTTCGATCGACCGGCGACCAGGCCTAAATGATTGGACCGGATCATAGGAGACTTGATCTCGATAATCGAAGAGACCGCCGCATCTCTCGCAGCAGTAAGGGAATCCCTTTGTTGGATAGGACCGGCCGCAATCCGTGCAGCGAAACGGCCACTCCCAGGAATTTCTATCGGCAGACATAACCCTCCATGATCACCTCGACCATTATCCCCAGGATGGAATGATCCATCACGATACAGCGATTATTCCGGGTCGATTTCCTTCTCACTAAGTGGGATGGTCTGATTCATCCGATCGAGGCCATACCTTGCAGCTTCAAACACTCCAGCATCACGATTGGCTGCAGTGCAAGCGACCATAACGATTGGTGCACCTGGCTGTACTTCACCTGAGCGCTGGACTATCGCCATACCCTCGACTGACGTCCAGCGGTCATGAATTTCCTGAACGACTTGTTCCATCTGCTCTTCAACCATCGGGGGTCGGTCTTCAGAAGATTGGTGGGTTGTTTCCAGGGGCTCATCTCGTTCGCTTTGTACCTGTACGCTCGCGGTCAAGACGCAGGCTGCTCCCGCAGCTGGTGTGATGATTTCCTTTAAAAGGGCATTCATATCCAGCGGTTCTCGAACGATGCGGAGTATCGTTGGCCCGTTAACTCTTCCGCCGCTCACTGGCGGGAAGATCGCAACTTCATCGCCTTCTTTGAGCGGATGGTCATCAACCGCGAATTCGCGGTTCACGGCGAAGATTGCAGAGTTAAACGCCTTGATGAGCTGCGGGTGCTTCCCGCCAAGGAGGCTCTTCAAATCCCTTACCCGTAATCCGTCAGGAAGCGATACGGTCTCTTCCCGCACTCCCGCTAAATCCCGCATCGTTGCAAAATAGAGGATCCGCAACGTCATCCGCTATCCTTTCTAAATATCCAATACCCGCTCGCTTCGGTATTTTTCTCACACAGGCCAATATTCAAGATCAAGCTTCATTTTCCAGGGACTTGATCCAAAACAACAACCAAATTATACCGGCCACTTGTCTCTTCATCCAAACAAGGAACCTTGACAGACAATCGTCGACTGCTATAATGAGCCCGCCTGCCTGAGGGTGGGCGTTTCTATGATTACGAATGGAGTAAAGTTATGCCTGCTGTCCCCAAGCGCAAGATCTCCAAAGGCCGACGCGATCGCCGACGGACTCACCACGCGCTTAAGCTGCGTCATCTAATCAACTGCACGAATTGCGGCGATCAACATCTTCCCCATCATATCTGCCCTAATTGTGGTCATTACGCCGGCCGAGAAGTGATCGAGATCGAAAGCACTTAAGCCCGATCCACACAAAGCCGTGCTCATTGATGCACGGCTCTTTTCATTAAGCCCAAATGCCCCTAACACCCGAACGGACTGCATTTGTTTTTCCCGGTCAAGGCTCCCAGTCAATCGGCATGGGAATGGCCTTAGCTGAAGCCGCCCCCGAAGCGGCGCGGGTTTTCCAACTCGCCGATGAAATCCTCGGTTACCCTCTCTCACAAGTCTGCTGGCACGGGCCGGAAGCAGAATTGAATTCAACCCAACACACCCAGCCAGCTCTGCTCACACACTCCATCGCCGTGCTCGAGGTATTCAAAGGCAAGCACCCTGGCTTTTCGCCAGCCAGCACCGCCGGACACTCAATGGGCGAGTATAGCGCACTGGTAGCTGCAGGAGTGCTATCTTTTAAGGATGGTTTACTGCTAACGCGTGAACGAGGGGAAGCAATGCGCTACGCAGGCGAGATCCACCCCGGGGGAATGTCCGCCGTGATTGGGCTTGGTGTAACTGAAGTTGAAGAAGCTTGCGAAAAAGCATCAGCGCAATCTGTTGGCACGGTGGCTGTTGCCAATGACAACTGCCCCGGGCAAGTCGTAATTTCCGGAGATGAAAATGCGCTTGCACTCGCTCATGATCTTCTGGACAACGCCGGTGCACGCAAAGTCATCCGCCTGACAGTGAGCATCGCCGCACACTCTCCGCTGATGATCCCTGCTCAGGATCGCTTAAACGACGCAATTACAGCTACATCGTTCAACAACCCTCTCATTCCTGTCGTGGGCAATGTGTCAGCCAAGCCGCTTACTTCAATCGCAGAGATCAGGGAAGACCTGAACGCCCAACTCACTTCCCGGGTTCGCTGGACAGAGTCGATCGGGTGGATGACACAATCGGGGGTAGATACTTTTGTCGAAATGGGTTCGGGAGCCGTTCTCAGCGGACTGCTGCGCCGAATGGATGCTCAAACACGAGGAATCTCCCTTGATTCTCCATCGACCTGGGACATGATATAAGTTGATTTGATCATCCAATGCTTCGGAAAATTCTCTACTCCGCCATTTTCCTGCTGACTATATTCAGAGATACGATTTAACGAAAACAATCCCGATTCGGACCCGCGGAAAGATTCCGCAGCCATTTCAGGTGCCCGCGAAGGGGGGTAACATCTTCATACAAGAACGGCTTAGGATTCATCCTCTTACTGGCTTCTGGTGTAAAATCCATTGGATAAGATATGCCGTTCGGGGATGATGGTCCAACCCTGGCCGACTATCAGCCTGTAAAATTTATTCTGCTCACTTCATACCGGTGATTAATGCCTGTATCTGACGTAAATTGGAGTCGATCTCACCCTGAATTGCGGGAACAACGAAACGACACTTGCCCATCATGATTCTTGCTGACGCTGCATCCCTGCTCACGACACCTCCGGGGAGTCTTGTCTACCACCTGACGCTGATCATTTCACTTTCAATTCTCTATGCATTAACCTGGAGCAGCTCTCCCCGCACAGATGCTCTCGCTGCACGCTGGCGGGTGGCAAGCGGTGTAATACTAGGGCTCCACCTGCTCACAATGATCATCGCCGGATTATCCTGGCTTATGATCCTCAACGGACAAGTAATTCTCCCCCCACTCGACCGCTTCGTGAGTTTCACCTCCCTATTGCTCATTAGTTATACTTTTATCTTCAACCCACCCACAAAGCAAAGCTCGCGCACACTTGCGGTTGTCCTCTTCGTTACTGTCCTTGCATTATTTGGGACAGTCTACTTCCTGGTCGGGCAGGATTCTCTGCTCCGCTTCAACCGGACTCCCGCCGACGCTATATGGGGCATCTCAACATTAATCCTCGCAGGTCTCACGCTGACCTTCCTACTCGTCCGTCGACCAGCGCAATGGCAAATCGCCTTCGCAGGATACATCCTGCTCACCGTTGGCTACAGCCTGCACATGGCCCTCGGTCCTGCAGATGGCTCTTTTGCACCCTTCGTGCGCTGGAGTGAGTTGGCGGCATATCCTGCGTTGATCATCGCTGCCGCGCGCACATTTATCACAACACAAGGAAGGGATGTGCAAGATGGGCCTCCTGTAACCACACAATCGCCTGATCTTGAACTCCAATTCTTACCCAAAGTCTTCACCAGCGTCTATGATGTTTTCCAGGCGAAGGAACTCGGCGACTTGGCAGACGCAGCCGTGCGCGGCACTGCATATTCAATGAAAGCTGAGATATGCCTGCTGCTCACACCCCCGGAAACATTGGAACATCTATCCGTTGCGACGGGTTTCGATCTGATACGCGAACAACACATCGAGGGCCAATCCTTCAACACAACGGATCTTCCTGTCATCGTTAATGCATTACGCAGGCAAAGATCGCTGATCCTTCCAGCAGAGAGCAATGCGCCTGACCTCATCACACTCCGGCAGGGTTTAAACCTCACAAAAACAGGGCCGCTACTTTTCGCTCCTCTGACCTCAGGAGAGCATGTAATTGGGGGATTGCTGCTGCTCTCTCCTTTCGCCCGGAAGCGCTGGTCTCAGGAAAACCGCGCCGCCCTCGTGCAGCTCGCGGATGTGATTGCTGAGCGTTTCGCGGCGCTTACAGCAGGTGATGAACTTCTTTCATCAAGCCTGGCAGAGCCCTTCACATTAGGCACAGACCTGGAGGAGTCCCGCCGTCTCATTCAAAATCTCCTGATCAACAATACCCAACTGACGGATCAACTCATCGCCGCAACCGATCTGGCAGGACAAGAGCTCGGCGGTTTTCTCACCAGCCATCAGGACGCAGAGGAAACCATTCAGTTTCTCGAGGATGAGATTGGAAGGATGAGGGAAGCGATTGTGGAGCCGCCTGCCGCCTCCGACATCAAACAAATGGACTTGCTCTCCCAGCAGCTCCAACTAACGCTCCACGAATTGGCTGAAGCGCGCGCCAACCTGGTCCTACTCCAGAACGGAAACGATTCGCCTGCGCCATCATCAGGACGCTCTCCCAGCATCTCCCATATCGCCGCGCTTTCGCTCGATCTACGTCAGCCGATGTCGACAATATTGGGGTATGCCGAACTCCTTCATGATGATGCAAACGAGACATTGACAACCAGTCAACGCGAATCCATCAACCACATTTACAATAACTCCGAGAGACTGTCGGGGCTGCTTAATGATCTAATCCATCTCAG
>DAOWMX010000074.1 GCA_030642885.1 Anaerolineales bacterium
ATCCTGGTAGCTGTAATGAACGACCCGCGTGATCTGGAGATTGCCAGGGTTTTAGGTTGGTATCGGATTCCTCTTCAAACCGCACCGAAAACGGTCCGTGTCGATTGGATCATCTTTTTTCTCACCTCGGCTTTTGGCGAGGAGAAGTGGTCTGTGAGGTATATTGCCAAGGTCCTGGGGCATGAATTGTTAACGAGAGGGGAACTTCTACGTGAAGAAAGTGATCATCCCAGAGCAGAAGAACCGTACTTCAAGATATTATTGGGCCCACTGTTTGAACTTCCCTTACCCATACCGGCAGAAAAATGGCGTCGTTTTACGTTCCTTTATACGACTGGAGAGCGCTTGACGCAGGCGAACGATGTTCGTGATTTGCGAGTCCCTCCATCCGGTGAGCGTGATCGTTTGTGGAAGCTCATCCGTGAACGATCGGAGAATGATGGTGGTTTCTCCGTATCAACGATGCAAGATGATAATGGAAAATAAAGAAACTCAATCGGGATGCCAGAAACCTTGATTCATCCCACCAGGAACAGAGAGGGAGATCAATGACGGCGATACTCATTCGGTCTGGAACGCTGGTCACCGCCAGTGAAGCAATTCGAGCGGATTTGCTCATCCGCGATGAACGGATCGCAGCAATTGGGGAAGACATCGCCGCAGAGGATGCCGAAATCATCGACGCGGAGGGGAAGCTCATTTTCCCCGGAGGCGTCGACCCACATACGCATCTTGACCTGCCGATGTTCGATACGGTCTCCTCCGATGATCACTACACAGGCCACAAGGCGGCAGCATTCGGCGGGACGACGACCGTGATGGATTTTGTGCCGCAAGATCAGCCTACGCTGCGGCAGGCAATCGAAAAGTGGCACCACAAAGCGGATGAGAAGGCGGCGATCGATTTCGGCTTTCATATGAACATCACCCGCCTGGATGATGACGTCATGGCAGAAATCCCTGCGCTGCTCGACGAAGGGATCACGACATTAAAGGTATTCACGGCCTATAACGGGCGTCTCCGACTCCACGATGGTGAGATCTTCCGGGTTATGCGTCTGGGTGCAGAGCAGGGGATGCTCACGATGATGCATGCCGAGAATGGAGATGTGATCGAGATACTGACCGCTGAGGCGCTTGCGGCAGGGCATACCTCGCCTGAATGGCATGCGCTAACCCGCCCGTCTTGGGGAGCCGTCGAATCGGTCTTGCGGGGGATCGCGCTTGCAGAGCAAGCCGGATCGCCTCTCTATATCGTGCATGTTAATACGGCTGGTGGACTGGATCAGATTCGCTACGCACGCCAACATGGCTTGCAGGTGATGGGGGAGACCTGCCCTCCCTATCTCTTCTTCACAATTGAGAATCTGCGCGGCGATGAAGCCGCTAAATGGATTTGTTCTCCCCCGATGCGGACGGAGCAAGACAATGCAGCTCTATGGAACGGGCTTGCGGATGGTGGATTGCAGGCCATCGGGACGGATCATTGTCCTTTCTTCTATGACGGGACCAAACCAATAGAGTACGAAGGGAAGAGCGTTAAGATCCCCGGGAAGGAATTGGGTGCAAATGACTTCACAAAAATCCCGAATGGTCTTCCTGGTGTTGGAGATCGAATGCCGATTCTATGGTCGTACGGAGTCGGGCAAGGGCGAATCACCCCCAACCAGTTCGTCGCGTTAACAAGCACAAACGCAGCGAAGATCTTCGGGTTGTATCCGCAGAAAGGAGCGCTGTTGCCTGGGTCGGATGCCGACGTCGTGATCTGGGACCCGGCGCGTGAATTGACCTACGGTGTGGAATTTGCCCAGCACCGTACGGATTATAATCTTTACGAAGGATGGCAATTGAAGGGGTACCCGGAGAAGGTGTTTCTGCGCGGACAACTAATTGTAGATAAGGGCAAATGGCAGGGAAAGGCGGGGATGGGGCGTTATCTCCATCGCTGTCCGGGCGGTGAGATTCTTTGAGGGTCTTGAAACGCGATCTGCCAGGTGCTAGAATCATTAAACCTCGGATTGGTGGTCGTTCACAGAGTGGAACTGTGACCGGCGTTAAGCAGCCTCGCTAACCGTAAAGTGCCACCGGATCCTCAATCCTCTCAGTAGAAGCGAATATGGCTCTTTGGAAGAAGTATCTGCAGCCCTCAACCGTCGAAGATGCATTGGTCGCGCTGGGCGTTGAACCCGATCGCTCCGCCGTCGTCGCCGGTGGTACAGATCTTTTGCTCGATCTCCAGCAAGGCCGGCATTCAGCAGTTAATACACTGGTTGACGTAACCCAAATTCCTGAAATGACGGCGATTCAAAAACAGGATGATTTCCTTCACATCGGCGCAACTGTGCCGCTTAATGAAATTATTCGGGACGTCAGGGTCCAGAAGCACGCGCAAGGACTCACTGAAGCGTGTGGACTCATCGGAGGCACCCAGATTCGTAATGTGGCAACGCTTGGAGGCAATGTGGGGCATGCGCTTCCAGCGGGTGATGGGACGATCGCACTTATCAGCATGCGGGCGGAAGCCCAACTCGCTTCTGCAGAGGGGCGAAGGTGGGTTCCTATTGAGACGCTCTTCGAGGGACCAGGTCGACCGAGCTTTGACCGTTCACGAGAGATACTCGTCGCTTTTCGCGTTCTTCTGTCCGGCGAAGGAGAAGGCTCGGCATTTAAGCGAGTCATGCGCCCTCAGGGCGTGGCAATCGCGATATTGAATATGGGAATCTGGCTGCGGCGAGGAAGCAGCGGAAAAGTTGAGGAAATTCAAATTGCTGTTGGACCTGCTGGCCCGCAGCCGCTGCGGGCGGTGAAAGCGGAGGCGGTCTTACGTGGTCAGTCTTTTGATTCCGGAAATATTCAAAGCGCGGTCCAACAACTGCTGCAAGAGGTGACATTAAGAACTAGCCCACATAGATCGACGAAGGCTTATCGGGAGCATATCCTGCCGACGCTGTTCGAGCGCACGATCACGGAAGCCTGGGAACGGGCTGCGAGCAGGTAAGGATGAACCCGGGTTATTGGACGAGGTCTGAGAAATAGAACGATGAAATTCTGGATAAACGGAGTGGAAAAGGAGATCGATGCCCTTCCCGGGGAGATGCTCTCGGATCTTCTCCGGACCCGTCTGGGGATGACCGGCACAAAGATCGGGTGCGGAGAAGCGGAGTGCGGCGCCTGTACGGTTTTAATCGACGATGCTCCGATTCTCTCCTGCGTTTATCCGGCATCGCGGGCGGCAGGACGAAGGATCATAACGATCGAAGGGCTGGCGCAGGATGGTCATCTGCACCCGCTGCAGGAGGCTTTCGTCCAATATGGCGCCTTGCAGTGTGGCTTCTGCATGCCGGGACAAATCATGACCGCCGCGGCTCTATTAAAGAAGAACCCGAACCCCGGGGAAATGGAGATCCGAGCTGCCTTGAAGGATACGCTCTGCCGCTGTGCTGGCTACCCGACGATTATCCAGGCCGTCCAGGCAGCCGCGAAAACAATGAGCACTGGTCAGCCGATCCCTCCTCTTGGCCTGGAAGAATCAGAAAGTACAAATGCAGTCGGTCATATACAACCGCGACCAGATTCTTTGGAGAAGGTAACCGGAGCGGCTCGATTTGCTGATGACCTTCAATTCCCAGGAATGCTTGTTGGACGAGTATTGCGGGCGGGAGTACCGCACGCAATACTAAAACGGTTAGATATCCAGGCGGCGATCGATAGCGCAGGCGTCGTGGTTGTGCTCGTTGCGGAGGATATCCCAGGGGAACGCAATCATGGTCTGGTTATTAGGGATTGGCCAATCCTCGTCGGCGTAGGCGAGAAGGTGCGCTATGTCGGTGACGCTGTTGCGCTAATCGCCGCGGAGACACCTGAGGATGCGGAGAGAGCTTTATCCTTGATCGAGATGGAATTTGATGCGCTGCCGGTCGTGGTGGATCCGGTCTCTGCGAATGAAGCCTCAGCAGAGAAAGTTCACGATGGCGGCAACCTGCTAAAACATATCGAGGTTCGGAAGGGTGATGTGGATACTGGGTTTGAAGGCGCGGATATCAGCGTCGAAGGAGTTTTTAACACACCGCCTAACGACCACGTCTTCCTCGAGCCTGAATGCAGTATCGCGGTCCCCTCAGAAGACGGGGGGATGGAAATCTATGTTGGTTCGCAGATTCCCTATGCCGATCGAGAACAGGTGGCTCGTAGCCTGGGCTTGCCGGATGAACATGTGCGCGTGATCGGCACGCCAATAGGGGGTGGATTCGGCGGCAAGGAAGATATCGCCGGGCAGATCCATGCTGCGTTGCTTGCGAAAGCCTGCGATCGACCCGTGAAGATCCTTTTCAACCGGCAGGAAAGCCTGCTTGTGCATCCCAAGCGGCACGCAACGCAGATTCGCATTCGTATTGGAGCCAGACAGGATGGAATGTTGACGGCAGTCGAGACCGAGCTGTTTGGAGACACAGGTGCATATGCCTCCCTCGGGGAGAAAGTGATGACCCGGGCGACAACTCACTCGACAGGCCCCTATAATATCCCTCATGTTCGGGCGGATTGCTTCGCCATGTACACCAATAACCCCCCGGCGGGTGCATTCCGGGGTTTTGGTGTAACGCAGTCATGCTTCGCTGTTGAGTCACTCATGGATGAGCTGGCGCATACACTTGCAATCGACCCTGTTGAACTCCGGCGTAAGAACGCACTGCAAGTGGGTCACGTCACAAATACAGGTCAATTATTGGGTGAAAGTGTTGGATTGCTGGAGTGCATAGACCGGGTTGAAGCTGAGCTTCGCAGATTCTCTCCAGAAGACAACCCATTCGAGAATAAAATCGTTTCAGGATATCCCAACCGCCGCCGCGCCTGGGGCATCGCCGCCGCCTTTAAGAATACAGGGCTTGGCGGTGGGGCGCCCGATAAAGCGTCTGCAGAGGTGGAACTCTATCTTGATGGGACGGCGCAGGTGCGCACCTCCTCGGCGGATATGGGGCAGGGGTTGTTGACTGTCCTGCAGTTGATCGCTGCGGAGGAACTTACTCTTCCTCCTGATAAGGTTCGTGTCTTGCTCTCCGATACCGGCTTAACACCGGATGGCGGACCCACGACCGCTTCACGCCAAACCTATGTGACCGGAAATGCCGTTCGGTACGCTTCCGCAACCGTCATCCAGGCGGTTCGCTCAACGCTGGCCGAACGCTTTGATGTGCCGCCGGCGACGATTAAATTCATCGAAGGATTAGCCCATGTCGATGGACAGCAGATCGAACTGGCTGAAATTATTGAGATAATGAAGGCTGCAGGACAGGAGCCGAAGGCACTCTATGAGTACTGGGCACCGGAGACCCATCCGCTCGGAACGGGCGGGGATATGCATTTCGCTTACTCATTCGCCGTACAGGCTGCCGAGATTGAGGTCGATCTTAATACAGGTGAAGTGCAAGTTCTGCGCGTCATTGCCGCTAACGATGTTGGCCGCGTGATCAACCCACTGGGATTGAGAGGGCAGATCGAAGGTGGTGTGATGATGGGGCTCGGGAACGCGCTCATTGAGGAATTCATCGTTGAGGGTGGTTATGTGTTCACAGATCGTATGGCTCGCTATCGCATACCATCGATAGTTCAAGCGCCGGAGATCATCCCCATTGTTGTAGAACATCCCACTTCTGAAGGGCCGTACGGGGCAAAAGGGGTGGGGGAAGTTTCGAGCATCCCGACAACACCGGCGATAACGAATGCAATCTACAATGCTTGCGGCATACGTGTTCGTTCACTTCCTGTCGATCAGGATTGGCTTGCCTTGGAGCTGGCGAAGGTGGGAGGCGCGAATCATGAGTGAAACGTTGAAATGGTTGGACTGGGCGCGCGAGATACAAGCCCTCGCGCACACAAGCTTGCACTATGCTCAGAACCCATTTGAGGCTTCACGTGCTCAGCGGTTATTGGAAATCGCATCAGAGATCGTGGCCGAAAAAAGCGAGATGGAAGCCCAAGAGGTATTGGTGGCGTTCACAGCACAACCAGGTTACATAACGCCGAAAGTCGACGTCCGCGCTGCGGTGTTCCGGGATAGAGAACTGCTGCTGGTGCGTGAAGCAATGGATGGCAGATGGACTTTCCCAGGTGGTTGGGCTGATGTAGGTGAGACGCCCAGCCTGGCGGTTGAGCGGGAGGTTCAGGAAGAAACCGGGCTGACGGTTCAAGCCAACCGCATCGTAGGTGTGTACGATGCAAACCGCTTGCCCGGAGAACTGCCGCTCTATCACGCCTATAAGCTGTTATTTCTCTGTGAAGCGGGCGATGGAGATCTGAGGCCGAGTGAGGAGACTTCTGAGGTTGCTTTCTTCCCGATTGAAGAACTTCCTTCTCCACTCTCAAGCTATCGGACGGCGCCGCGGCACATTCAGGATGCAATCGCAGCTAGCAATGACCCAGATGTTCCAGTAGTCTTCGATTAGGGCGGAGGCGATGATGCTAATTAAGAACGCAAGAGTGGTCACATGGGACGAACCGAACGAGATTCTCGAAGATCATGCCGTTTGGATTGACTCGGGTTTCTCGAATCGATAGCTCGCAGCATAATTGGTCTGGGTGTGATCCTCATGCGAGAACAGGAGTCTCTGACGCTAGATGAAGAACAGATTACCGATTGATCGCGTGAACTCGCTGCTACCGTTTACGGGGATTATCAGACTCAAGTGCCGGAAGATTAACGTCTCTTTCACAAGTATTTTGATATATTAGGAAGGCAGGATATGTGCTGTTGAATCGCCTTCCAATTCAGGCGGGCGGGGTATAAGGAATCGGAGCTATATCAAAAGGGAGGTTGCATGTCCGAGAAAATGATTCTTACACTGGCAATCATCGGCGGCACCGGAAAGCTCGGCCCGGGATTGGCGGCGCGCTGGGCAGGCGCGGGATATCGCGTGGTTATCGGATCGCGCAAGGCCGAGAAGGCGCAGCGGATCGCGAGTGAATTGAATGAGAAACTCGGGATTGAGACGATTGTGGGCCTGGAGAACGCGGAAGCGGCATCCCTGGCGGATATCTGCGTCCTCACCGTGAAAGCAAGCGCGCATGAAGCCATCGTCGACCAACTTAAGGGGGTCTTGGATGGAAAAATCGTCGTCGATACAACAGCACGGGTCGATTTCAAGGATCCCCAACCGCCTGCACCTCCGGCGGCAGCGAGAATGGCGCAGGATCAGTTCGGGTCGGGTGTGCGCGTCGTGGCGGCATTCCAAACGGTCCCGGCTCATCGGTTGAGCGAGGACCTGGATCAGCCGCTGGATCTGGACGTACTCGTTTGTTCCGACGATCTGGAAGCTGCGCAAGAGGTGATCAAGCTCGCTGAAGGGGCGGGGATGAATGCTTTCTATGCTGGCGGGTTGGATAATGCGATTACTCTGGAGGGCATCTCGGCTCTGTTGATCAATCTGAATAAACATCACGATGTCAAAACGGCGACGTTCAAGGTCTCGGGGCTGAACGCTGGATGAATCAGCAGCAGCTGACCTTCACAGCGCTGCCGGAGATCCCTCTCATCCAGCCGGGTGACGATCTCGTCGCGATTACTCTTGCGGGGCTGAGCGGCGCCGGGGTGACGCTGCGCGATGGAGACGTGATCGTCGTCGGGCAGAAGATCATCTCAAAGGCGGAGGGGCGTTTTGTAGATCTTAAGCAGATCCACCCCTCGCCCGAGGCGGATGCACTTGCGGTTGAGACCGGTAAGGACCCGCGACTGGTGGAGCTTATCCTGCGTGAGAGCGTGGAAACCCTGCGGAAGCGGGAGGGTTTAATCATCGTCGAGCATAAGCTTGGGTTCGTGTGCGCTAATGCGGGGATCGATCATTCCAATGTCGAGAACGAGGAGGGAGGAGAATGGGTCCTCCTGCTTCCGGAAGACCCTGAGATGTCGGCCAGAGAACTGCGCGACGGACTTCAGACGGCAAGCGGAGCGGTGATCGGCGTCTTAATTAACGACTCACACGGTCGCTCCTGGCGCATGGGGACGGTAGGGGTTTGCATCGGCGTGGCCGGGTTTCCAGCGGTCGTCGATCTGCGCGGTCAGAAGGATCTCTTTGGTTACTCCTTACGCAGCACTGTGATTGGGCTTGCGGATGAAATCGCAGCGGGCGCATCTGCACTTATGGGGCAGGCGCAGGAAAAACTACCGGTGATTCACGTCCGCGGCCTGCCATATCCATTGAGAGAGGGGTCCCTAGCGGAAATTCTCCGGGAGAAGGAATTGGATTTGTTTCGATAGGTCAATTGGATGGAAAACGGAAAAGGAGCAGTTAATTTGAACGCAATCCCCGAATCGCACCGTGATTTGGTCACGGATGAGAAGAGAGCATTTGCATCCCTTGCTACGTTGATGGACGACGGCAGCCCTCAAGTGACGCCAGTCTGGTTCGACGTAGAAGGGGATTTTCTGCGAATAAACACCGTCAGAGGGCGCGTCAAAGACAGGAATATGGCTTCGCGAAAGGATGTAGCGATTCTGATCATGGATCCTGAGGATCCTTATCGATATATTCAAATCCACGGGACCGTTGCCGCTGAACGCGAGGAGGATGCTGTCGAACATACACATTTACTCGCAAGGAAATACTTGGGTGTTGATAAGAATCCATGGCATGAGGGACAATCTCGAGTCATCTTCCTTATTCGGCCAGACACTGTGAGCACGATGGGATGAGCGAAGCACCTTCGACGCTTTATCGCATTATCAAAGAGCGCCGCTCGATCCGCCGCTTTGATGGCTCTGCGATCCCGCCCGAAACTCTCCAGCGCGTATTGGAGGCGGCAACCATGGCGCCTTCTGCTCACAACCGTCAACCATGGCGTTTTGTGATCCTCACTGCTTTGGATGATAAGCGCTCGCTTGCAAACGCGTTGGGCGAAGAGTTGCGCGAGGACAGTCTGGCCGATGGCGATGACCCCGGC
>DAOWMX010000162.1 GCA_030642885.1 Anaerolineales bacterium
AGGAACAGATGGTAGACGTAGAGGAATGTACCCGGTCCCGGCTCTGCAGCGTAAGGCAGGGAGAACAACCAGGAGCCGTCTGCGCCCTGTTTCATTTTAGCAAGATAGGAGAAGCCGTCGAGCGGGTTCAGCAGGAACCCCGTGAAGACCGTCCCCGAAGGGGCGGTGGAATAGGCGATGATCGTTGGAATCAGGCTGAGCGTCAGTGCGGCTAGGATCCAGCCGGCGGCGCTTTTACATGAATTGGACATCTTCATTGCCAAACATTGTACGTCGAGCTTGTGCACTATGCCATCCGTACCTTGCGGTGACAACCGTGAACCATCTATAATCGCACTATGAGCCGGGTCTCAAGTTTATTCCGATTGCAAGAGCTGGACCTCGAAATCAACCGCTGCCACGAACGCATCGCAGAAATTGATGTGCTGCTGGCGGATGATGAGCAGGTCACAACGGTGCGCGCAGAGTGCGAAAGCAAGGAAGAACAATTGGCCGAAGCAAGACTGGCGAACTCAAAGGCCGATCACGAGGTCGAATTGCAGCGCGCTAAGATCGACAACACACAGAAGGCGCTGTACGGCGGCAGCGTCACCAACCCAAAGGAGCTCGAGGATTTGCAGTTAGAATCCGAATCGCTTAAACGCTACATCGATACGCTGGAGGACCGCCTGCTTGAGAAAATGGTCGCCCTCGAAGAAGCCGAGCTCAAGCATGCTCAAGCAAGTCAAAAACTGACTGAACTAATCGCCAGAAAAAGCGGCGAGAACGAACTAATGACGGCAGATCGCCTTGACCTGCTCTCAACGATCGAGCGCACCACAACGGAAAGGGAAGCGGCGCTCAACAACATCAGCGCAGAAGACCTGAAAACTTACGAAAAATTCCGGCAGCGTTTCGACGGTGTCGCGCTGGCTCTCCTTACTAGCGGCAGTTGCGGCGTTTGTGGCGTGGACCTTGCAAGGTCTAAAGAACAGGATATCCGCGGGGGAAACACGCTGGTGTATTGTGATCAATGCGGTCGAATACTCTATGCAGGATGACACTCGATGATAAACATCATTCGAAATTTATACATTAGATTGTTTGGCAATTTCTTCGACTATGGCGAATTCATCTTCGGCATCCTGCTCGGCATATTCGGTGCGTTCATTTTCTTCAAACTAGAGCCGATCCGCAATGAAATCTCCGGTTGGTTCGAGGGGCGTTCTCAAGAAAAAGGGAGCCAGCGGAAAAGGGTTTCGGCTGATAGATATCGATCAGACCTTATCGCTAAAGCCCAATCGATGCACATTGCCCGAGCGATCTTCTCCCTCGATGAAATCCTCGTTCCTCCGCGGTTACTCGCTCCACCAATCACACAGGATCCAGAGGCAGACGGGGCTGTTCCTGAAAATACACTTTCGATCTTGCCAACTTTGCCCGATTGGAATTATTTATCTGGCATCTATCAAGCACCGACTATCAGTTTTGGAACCGCCCTATCCTCAAAGACAAACATCCTCCTTACGGGATGGCCAGGAGCCGGCAAAACGACTGCACTCGCATATCTCGCCATCCATTCTGCACTCAGAGATCCAGAAGTTGGACCGGCCGCAGAGTTAACACCGGTCTTTCTGCACGCGGCAGCTCTCGTTCTCGACCGATCGTCTGAAAAAGATCCTCTCAAGCCAATCGTGACCGCCGCCCAAGAATCTGTATCCACCACTGCCGCCTCCCGTCTCCCGGGCCAACTCCAGAATGACTTTAAACGTGGTCGGGCTCTACTGCTTCTCGATGGGTTGGACGAGTTTACGGCCTCTGAAATCCCTTCTGTCTCAACCTGGATTAAACGCTTGGTGGAAAAATATCCTGGGAATCTGATTGTTGCCGCGGGACCGGTCATGTATTACGACGGTCTAGCACAGGCTGGCCTGGTTCCCGTTCAACTTGCACCATGGACCGCGCACGATCAACAGGTATTCATGAGTAAATGGGCTGAAGCCTGGCAGACTCATATCGCCCCATTGCTGCCCAAGCGACGGCTTGCGGACATCGACCCTGCCTTGATCTCGGGTTGGCTCACGAACACTTTCCGGGGCTGGTCTCCATTAGAAATCACATTGCAAACATGGGCTTCGTATGTCGGCGACGTGCGTGGCGACCGCATCATTGACAGCATGGAAGCATACGTTGAGCGCATGCTCTCAGCTGGCGAGATCAAGTCAACTATGACGACAGCCCTCAACTGGATCCAAAGCCAATCAGGGATCCTTACCGATCGCTCAATACGCCGCGGCACACCTATCAACAGCATGGTTGAGGCAGGGATTCTCACTCGCCATGCTGGGAAACGTTTAACTTTCTCGCAGCCCAATATTGGCGCATACCTCGCCGCTCGAGAAATTGCGGGTACAGGTTCCGTTCCAGATTCACTGGAAATCGATTGGTCGACTGCTAGCCTCACGCTCGGATACCTGGCTGCGGTCGGCGATATCTCCACCGTCAGCGAGCGCTTTTTACAGATCAAGGATGATCCCTTAGAGCTGCCCCTTCTGGCGTTAGCCCGCTGCCTGCCAGAAGCACGGAAAAAAGCACCCTGGAGAGCAGACGTCCTGCGTCGCCTGGCCGCGCTTGTTTCAGATCCAAATCGCCCCTACGGACTTCGATTGCGTACAGTCCACGCTCTCTCCGCCGCGAAGGAGGATTCGGTCGCGGTACTATTCCGACGCCTACTCGAATCGGATAAACCGGGCAGCAGAGTCCTTGGCGCTCTGGGTCTTGGAGGTATGGGGGACGAGGATTCAGCAAAATACCTAATCCAGACGATTAAAAACAAGCGCAATTTGCACTCACGCCAGGCTGCGTGCTTGGCCCTGGCAACCATAGGAACGGATGAAGCGCTCGAGGGTCTGGGACATATCTTGCTTGAGAGCGACGAGGGTGTTCTAATCGCAGCAGCAGAAGCGCTGGCATGCAACCCAGACGAAGGGTATGCAATGCTGCGCGACGCTATGGAGATGGAGAACCTGCTCACACGCCGTGCCGCAGTCTTTGGTTTGGCCAGGGTTCCAGAAGCATGGGCAATTGAGATTCTCGAAGCAGTTCATTTGGATGATGATCAGTGGGTCGTAAGAGGCGCTGCAGCCGAGGTCTTGGAGAGGCACCGCAACCCACCTTGGAAAATCAACCCTCCGACCGATGATTTATCCACCCTACCCTGGCTTCAAGCCTTCGCAGAGAAAGAGGGATTAGCTGTCGCTCCTGGTCGGGCAGCGTTGGAGATGCTGCGGCGAGCGTTGAATAAAGGGTCAGACGATGAGCAAATCGCTGCACTTGAAGCCATCGTCTGGGCTGGCGGTGAAGAGTTGGCAATGGAACTCTTTCAAGCACTGAGTTCCTCTGAACCTCATTTAAGAGACGCTGCGTACGAGGCGCTTTGGCAGCTCAGGGCGTCAGGCGTTGAAATTCGCTCCTCGATGCCGTCCAGATCTACCTGAGCCAAGCATTCACGGATTATCCAGAGCGGGGCTGTCCCATAATAGGCTTCGTAGAAGCCTATAAATTCACAAATCGATAGGGGCCGACCCGTGTGTCGGCCCGTTCGCTTGCCGTTTTCAAGACCTATAGGGGCACGGCGGTGCCTTGCCCCTACGCATATGCCGACTCGGGGTGGATTGAAACTCGGGCGCACACATGGGTGCGCCCCTACACTCATAATCGCAGGGGGCTGCTCTTTTGAGACAGCCCCGAATGACACACTGTTATACGCGGTCGCCCTTGCGGTTATTTCTTGCTCTTTCGATCGAGATGCACTTGAATTTGCTTCTCAACCTCTTCGGCAGTCATCCCGTCGATCGAAATAATCTTATCCAACCCACGCTCCCCGGCAACGATCTCGATTTTATTTTTCCGAGTACCCAGCGCCTTTGCCAGGAAGTCGATAACGGCGCGATTCGCCTTCCCTTCTACCGGCGGCGCTGCGACGCGAATCCGCACCGTTCCATCCTCAAGGATGCCTCCAAATTCAGTCTTTCGGGATCGTGGAGTCACACGGACTGTAAGTGCAGCACCTCGTTTCCCATTAGAAAGTTTAAATTCCCTGTTTTTTATCTGTTGATTCAAACGAGTATCCCCACTAAGACTCTGCCAACTATCTCAACCAGAAAAAACAACACCAATGGGCTGAAATCAAGGCCTCCCGCTGAAGGTAATAACTTGCGTATTGGCGCGAGAAATGGTTCAACAATCGAATCCAGGAATTGGCGTACTGGGTGAACCACATCTAAAAAATATCCGACCAGCACATCCGCCAGGATGATTAATATAAGCGCTTGTTTGATGATCACGATTGCATTAGCTAGACTCGTCAAAGGTACTCCAATCGATTACAAAGGTAGATCAAACACGTAACAACGGCAAAGACATTTGCTCCCGCTAAGATCCATCGTCCCATTCAACGAACGAGATGCTTCACTTCGTTCAGCATGACCGGTCCCAACATAATGTCATTCTGAGCATCCCTTCGACTTCGCTCAGGATAAACTCTGAGACGAAGAACCTCATTCCTGGATGAACGACGTCCCGTCCATAGAACGAAAGGCCTTCTCCGTCAACGATACAAGATATCACTTGTTGGCAATCTCACCGCTGATGAGGGATTCTCCCTCAGGGACTATTTTACCGCAACTCTATCAGGTGTCAGTATGACGCGGTCCGAAGATCGCTCTCCCTACACGTACGATCGTCGCCCCCTCTTCAATCGCGATCTCATAATCATCCGTCATGCCCATCGAGAGCTCTGGCAGGTCCGTCATAAGTTCCTCTTCTAAGAAATCCCGGAATGCGCGTAAACCCTGAAACGTGGAATGAAGAACCGCGGGGTCTGCTGCCCAGGGCGCCATCGTCATCAAACCTCGAACAGCCAGATTCTTATACTCGCGGATCGTCTGGATATCCTCGAGGGCGCCCGGCCAATCATCCTTCTGCCACACCGGCCAGCCAGTCTTCGACGCCTCCCCCGATGTGTTGCATTCGATCAAGACAGGCAAGATCCGTCCAGAATCCGCGGCGAAGCGATCGAGCCTTTGCGCGATCTTCACACGGTCTATGGAGTGCACCATGAAGAAATGCGGAGCGACATCTTTCGCCTTACGGCTCTGGATGTGCCCCACCATATGCCAGCGGATATCGCTTAGATCGGTGAGCTCAGCCTGCTTCTCACGCGCTTCTGCAACCCTGTTCTCACCAAAATCCCTTTGTCCAACCTGATAAGCAACACGCACGCTTGAAGCTGGCTGCCCCTTGCAGATGGCAACAAGCTCGATCGCCTCAGCCCCTCTTCCACTTCTTTTAGCAGCTTCGGCAATCCGCGCTTTCAAAAGCTGCAGGTTCGCATCAATTTGCTGTTTCACTATTGTCCTCTCAATCAGTGTCATTCACTCAAAGCAATCGCGGCC